>DASTKD010000617.1:0-5023 GCA_035716135.1 Ktedonobacteraceae bacterium | reverse complement strand
GGCTCCAATGGCTTTCATAGTGCCAATCACCTGCAATTGTTCCGCCACCAGGGCCGTGATAGTACCCAGTAATAAGAAAATGCTCAACAGGAGAGCGATGATCGAGAGTACGCGCATAGTACCGAACAGACCATCGGCGACGCTTGAAACATAATCGCTATGCCCGACGTTGACCCCCAGCACCAGGATATGTTGCTGCGCGAAGACCTGCGCGAGCTGGCGCGCTGTGGCGTCGTGTTGTCCGTAATTATTCAGTTGGAAGAGGAAATTATTCACGCCGCGCGTTTGAAAGAGCGCTTCCAGGTCGCTTTCAGGCATGTAGGCCAGGGCGCGTTGCAGCAAAGCAGAAGATGGACGACCTCGCGTGCGCACAAAACCGGATACCGTCAGTTTCCGGGCTACACCGCGCACATTGACTTCGATTGAGTCGCCCACCTTTACCGGCGTCACGGCAGCATCGCTCGACTCCAGCGCGATCTGGCCCGTCGCGGGCAAACTGCCCTTAACCAGCTCAAATTTGTTGATCTGGACATGCTGGAAATCCTCGATGCCAAGCATAGTAAGCGAAAAATGACCGGAGGGGATGATCCAGCGCGTCGAGATACTGCCTTCGGCCTGCACCGTTTTCACGTTGGGCTGATTGCGCAGCACGGAGACCAGCGACGCGCTGGTGGGAGGCGTGAAAAACTGGATGTCGGGCTGCGCGGATACGTCGGTACTGTACTCAAAGCTGCTGCGAATCTGGCTCGAAGCAATATTGATAGCCGACAATCCCAGGATGCCGATGGCAATACCCACGATAGTGAGCGTTGTGCGCAGCTTGCGATGGAAGATGTCTTTGAAAACCTTGCTGGTGGTTGCTCGCATAATGAATTTCCACGACCTTTCTGGCTTCCTATCGCTAGCGCAGCGCGCCGCTCGCGCTGACGACTCGCCCGTCGAGCAGAGCGACACGTTCGGTAGCGCGCGCCGCCAGGTCGCGGTCATGGGTCACATAAATAACGGTTTTGCCGAGGCGCGTCAGGTCTTCCAGCAAACCAAAGACCTGCAAGGCGGTTTTCGAGTCCAGGTTGCCCGTCGGCTCATCGGCAATCAGCGCGGCAGGATCGTTAGCCAGGGCGCGCGCGATGGCAACGCGCTGTTGTTGCCCGCCGGAAAGCTCGCCCGGCAGCCGTTTAGCATACCCGGTCAACTCGACCAGGTCGAGACATTCCATCGCCCGTTCGCGCCAGCGCGCGCGGGGCAACATTCCGCCAAGCTCCAGCGCCATCAAGACGTTTTCCTGCGCGGTCAGGGTGGGCAGCAGTTGGAAGAACTGGAAGACGATGCCCACATGCTGACCGCGCCATTTCGCCAGCTTATTCTCGCTCATCTTGCGAATCTCTTCGCCGTCAAAGAAGATACGCCCACTCGAAGGCCGGTCAATACCCGTGAGCATATTGAGCAGGGTAGACTTGCCGCTGCCCGATGGCCCATTGATGGCAAACAGGCTGCCCCTGGGGATGCTAAAAGATATGGAGTCAAGTATCGTGATTACATTCGATTTATTGACAATGGTTTTAGAAACCCGCTCAACCTGTACAAGGGTATCATGGTATCCGTTAAAACTATGCATGGACTCACCTCTCAATGTATTCAACGCGATGGGCATGTTTTCTTGCCGCTTGCGGCACTCAGGCGGCAGATTCTCTTCTCAGGATACGAAAGTTATCAATAAAAGTTGTAGAGTTAGCCTGGATGGGTAGATAGCAGGACTTTTCTATGTTATGATACGCCCATCAATTCAACGGTCCATATCATCATATGGAGAGTGAGGAAGCCTGCTATGTCGCCCAAACCCATCACAGAGAACACCCTGTTCTACGGCGATAACCTGAAGGTACTGCGCGAATACATCCCCGGCGAAAGTGTTGACCTGATCTATCTTGACCCACCGTTTAACTCCAATCGTAATTATAACGTCCTCTTCAAAGACGAAAGAGGTACCGACAGCGAAGCGCAAATCGTGGCCTTCGAGGATACCTGGCATTGGAACGAAACCGCGCAACACACCTACGACGAGTTACGCAAGCAGGCTCCCGATCATATAACCAGGATGATTGAAGCCCTCCATGACTTCATAGGCACCAATCAGATGATGGCCTATCTCGTCATGATGGCGGCGCGACTCTTTGAATTGCATCGCGTTCTCAAGCCTACCGGCAGCCTCTATTTGCACTGCGATCCAACAGCCAGTCATTATTTAAAGATCATCCTCGACACTATATTTGGTCCCGAACAATTTCGTAACGAAATCATCTGGAAACGCACCAGCGCCAGAAGCGACTCCCATAAATGGAACCATATTCACGATACCATTTTATTTTATAGCAAATCCAACATTTTCACCTGGAATACTCAATACACCTCTTACGATAAAGAGTACACTGAGAGCTTTTATCGCAATATTGAGAAGGAAACGGGCCGCAGATTTACTTTGAGCGACCTCATGGCATCAGGAACCCGCAATGGTTCTTCAGGCCAATCATGGCGCGGGATTGACCCTAAAGCTCGTGGGAATCACTGGAAATATACAGTTGAAAGGTTGGAAGAACTGGATAAAGAGGGGCGTATTTACTGGCCCGAAAAAGAAGGTGGAATACCTCGCTACAAACGATACCTCGATGAAATGCAGGGCGTTGCTGCTCAATCTATCATCATCGATATTCCGCCGCTTTCGGCACAATCACGAGAAAAGCTGGGCTATCCTACCCAGAAACCCCTTGCTCTCTTAGAGCGTATCATCCAGGCGAGCAGTAAACCGGGCGACGTTATACTCGACCCATTTTGTGGCTGCGGCACAGCTATTGTTGCTGCGCAAAAATTGAGCCGCAGGTGGATCGGTATTGATATAACGCACCTCAGCATTGCCCTCCAGAAATATCGCCTGCAGGCAATGTTTCCTGATGGCAAGTTCAAAGTTGTAGGCGAGCCGCAAGATATTGGAGCGGCGAAGCAGTTGGCGCGCGATGATCGCTATCAGTTCCAGTGGTGGGCCTTGTCGCTGGTGCGAGCCAAACCGCTGGGCGGTCAGGAAGGCAGCAAGACCGGCAAGAAGGGCAGTGATAAGGGCATCGATGGAGTTATCACCTTTATTGACGATGCATATGATAAGTCAAAGCGCGTGCTTGTGCAGGTCAAATCGGGCCATGTCAAGTCCGGCGATGTGCGCGATCTGGTCGGTACGGTGCAGCGCGAAAACGCCGCTATTGGCGTCTTCATCACGCTGGAACCAGCGAGCCGCGATATGCTTACCGAGGCGGTCAGCGCGGGCAGTTACCATTCGCCCGGCTGGAATAGTGATTATCCAAAAATACAAATTCTGACGATTGCCGACCTGCTGAAAGGGGCAAAGGTGCAGATGCCGCTACAATATGGCACGTTCAAGCAGGCGAAGAGAGTACGAGAAATTGCGGGCGAGCAACCGGAGCTAAGCATGTACGAATGATTTTTCTCGCACCCGGCACATTTAAGGCAACCTTGCTCCACAATGGTTGCAGTAGAGCTTGCCGGGGCGCACCGGTTTCCCGCATTGATCGCAGAACAGCGTTTCGGCGTTCTGTCCCTGTCCCTGCCCCTGCGCCGGTGGCGCGGTATATGTGGGTTGAGCAGGAGGCGGATTTTGCGGAGGCTGGTAGCTCGACGGCTGATATGTATTTTGCTGTGAAGGAGGGTTGGAAGTGGACGTTGGATGCTGCCCCTGCGCGGATTGAATGCTATCCTGGATGGTTTTCACGGCTTTGATGGCGGTGCCGCCGATGGCTCCCGCGATTTTGAGTCCTTTGGCGATGTCTTCCATATTGCTTTTCAAACGGTGCGTGGGCGGCAGCAGCGTCGAGTCTGAAACTTTCTCGAAGAAGTTATTGCCGATCTGGAGGCCGTCATTGGCGGCGAGTTGTCCCTGTTCCTGCGCGCCGTCGTCGAAAAAGAACGTAACGATGTTTCCCTGAGCGGAATATCTGCCATCGCGCCGCACTTCGGGCGCGTTCATATCAACCTGCTGCCCGCTTAATAGCGACTTTGCCGCGTGGCCGATGCGGCTTTTTTCCTGAACGATAAGGCTAAAACGCCCGTTGGCTTGCAACGTCAGGCGGTCGATATGGGAGGTAAAGTAGTCGAGTCCCAAACCCGAACCGTGAACACATTCGTATTGGCCTGTAAGTGATTTCATCGCCGGTGGTCCTTAGATTAGAAATGTCTGTTGCATAAAGATCTCTCTAGCATATATACGCACAGCGCATAGCGCTGGTTGCGCTGCTAATCAGGTATTTACCCGACACAATATAAGGCAGTTACCTGATTATTAGGCTTGCATCCGCTCCTACAGTATGCGATACAATAAGTATTGATTGTTGGTCTGAACATAATGGCGCAGTAGCAACAACCTGACTTTATTTCGAGGCTCCGAGTTAGCTATGGCGCGCGTATTATGCAGGGAACAACCACAGAACTGATTACGTGAGAGGAAATAAAACCATGCTTAGTAAACGTTTTCGTATTGTGGGCATTGTACTCGTCGTTATAGCACTCGGCACCGTCTTGTTAGCGGCCTGCGCGAGACCAGGCACGCCCGAAGCAAATACTGGCAATACACCGACCTCCACCACTGGCGGAGGAGGTTCAGGAGGTTGCGCGGGTACGTCGGTTCATATGTCGGCGAGCGACTTTGTAGAGAAGTGCGCCAATATCAGCAAAGGCTCGAAGCTGACACTGATCGATGATGTGCAGGTATTGCATATTATCAGCAACGGCATGTGGGATAGCAGTGGCAACCAGGTAACGACCAAAGAGCCAGGCGCGCCCACCGTTTCCGATGTCAACATCAATGGCGGACAAATGGATATCGGACCTTTTACTACGGCCGGAACATTCCACATCTTTTGCAGCGTTCATCTTAACATGAACCTAGTGGTAAACGTCAAATAATTGGGTTGGACTGATGAACATTCCCAATCAAGACCAGTTATCCCCTGTCATTCTGAGC
>DASTKD010000616.1:0-2208 GCA_035716135.1 Ktedonobacteraceae bacterium | reverse complement strand
CATGCGCGGGCCAAATGGCGCGCCCGGCCCCTGCGAGGTTGACCCCATCGGCACCCGTGTCATGGACTCGACGCCGCCTGCGATAACGATGTCATACGCGCCGCTAATGACACCCTGAGCCGCGAAGTGAATGGTCTGCTGGCTCGATCCACACTGGCGATCAACGGTGGTACCCGGAACGCTTTCGGGGAAACCAGCGGCCAGCGCCGCATTGCGCCCTACATTCAAACCTTGCTCCCCGACCTGGCTAACACAGCCAATGATGACATCTTCGACCAGTCCGGCGTCGATGCCTGTGCGTTTGACCAGCGTCGCCAGCACCTCGGCCATTAAATCTACGGGGTGCCAATCCTTCAAGCGCCCGTTCCTGCGCCCAACGGCGGTACGGGCGGCATCCACAATCACTGCTTCGCGTTGTGCCATGACTTTGCTCCTTGCTTGTATGCTGATAACTTATAAGTGGCAATAGGAGGACGTACTTCTTTGTACGAGTTATTGTACGTTATTAGCAAGGGTTTTGCCAGTGGTTCGCCTTGTCTGGATGAGTTCAAGCGTACATTGACCAGGGCAGGAGGGAGCGGCCAGCCTCGTTCTCTGGCTAGAAACAGGTACACAGCTCTGCAAAGGCTGACAACATCAACAGTTGCCCCTCATCAGCATTACTAACCTCCTCGTGTTCCAGACGCCAGGTATGCGGATGGGGAATATAGACCGCCTTGAGTCCTGCTGCCAGCGCTGGATTGATATCGGAACGTGGAGAATTGCCAACCATCCACGTTTGTTGTGGATTCACCCGTAACTCCGCGACAACACGGTGATAGGTAGCGACATCTTTTTCCTGCACAATCTCCACTTGCCTGAAGTATCCCTCAATCCCTGACCGCTCGACCTTGAGCTTCTGTTCTTCGAGATCTCCTTTCGTAAGCAGGATAAGGTCGTGTCGAGGGGATAAATAGTCCAGCGTCTCTTTGACTCCATTGAGTAACTGTAAAGGAAGAGAGCGAATTTCCTCTCCGAACCGGCGAACTTGCCGGACATCCTCATCCTGAAGGTCTCTTTCCGCCAGACGGCGATAGGTTTCGACCAGGCTCCTGGTAAAATTGACAGATCCATAGCCCATGAGACGCTCCACGTCATCCAGAACGGCCCGCACCTCCTCTGGAGTAAGCCGCGAATGATTGAGGAACGTGATGAAAGCGTGAATAGCCTGCTCGAAATAGATGTTGTTCTCCCAGAGGGTATCGTCTGCGTCAATCAAGAGGTGATACCTCATATCCTGTCTGTCCTTTCTCATATTACTGGTTCTCATCGGCCACGACATGCTACTCATTCCCGCGAACTGACGGCAGAAGTAGATGCGCGGATCACGAGTTCGAGCGGAACGGTAGTTCGTGAGGGAACGTCGTCTTCTTCCAGCACTGCCAGCAGGAGTTGGAGCGCTTGCTCTCCGATGGCGCGGGCTGGAATCGCTACCGTCGTCAACTCCGGGTCAAGGATGCGCGCGATGACGCTATCATCGAAACTGACAACAGACAGATCGCGCGGAATCAGGCGTTGCAGATCGCGCGCCGCCTTGTAGACGCCGACTGCCAGCACATCGCTGTCACACACGAATGCTGACGGCGGATCAGGGAGTTCCAGTATCCGGCACGCAGCCTCGCACGTTTCAGCGATGCTAAAGGGCGCGCGCACCTGGTAGGCCGCAGTGACCGGAACTCCTGCCGATTGCAAAGCGTCCAGATAGGCTTGATGTCGTCTGTGAAAGGTTTCAGCATCCACGTCAGCCGCCAGGTGAGCAATCTTCGTATGCCCCAGACGCAGCAGATGAGACACGGCAACATGCATCCCCTCCTCAATATCCAGTTGAAGAGATGGCAGTCCACCGCCGGACGCATCGACCATTACCGCCTTGCCCTCTAAAGCCGTTTGCTCCCTGACGGTTGGAGGCTGCAACGTGCAGAGCAGAAAGCCGTCCACCGCCCGTGATACAAGCGCATCAAGGACCGCAGACTGCCAATCCTGCTCATCTCGCACGCTGGCAAGCATCACCGCGTATCCATACTTACGCGCCGCCTGGTCGGCTCCTTGAAGAACTCCAGCAAAGTAAGGATTACTGACATCGGGAACAGCCAGAGCGACGAGACGAGACCGGCCCGAACGGAGCGCGCGAGCTGCTTTATTGGGAAGATAGCCCAACTCCTGAGCCGC
>DASTKD010000615.1:0-3851 GCA_035716135.1 Ktedonobacteraceae bacterium | reverse complement strand
GCAGGCCGCGCTGGTCGGTCGCGCCAATATACATACCGGGACGCACCCGCACCGCTTCCAGACCCTCAAGAATCTGGATGTTTTGCTCACCGTAATCGCCGTTGCCATTACCATTTATTTTCCCGTTACCACCATTCCCATTCCCATTCCCATTCTTTTGTTCGGGCTGCATTTGATTGGGGAGAGCATTCTGCTGGTCGGTTATCTGCTCTGTCATGATTGCTTCTCTCGTTTTTACCATAGCGCCAGGATGTCCCTTTTAGTTATAAGAAGTCACCATTGGACACACAGCATCGTTCGCCACCATCGCTCCTCAACGTTCCAGAATAGCCTGTTCAAGTGTCTCTTCATATCACACAATACGTAAAGCATGATGCCGCCGGGACACAATGCGCCAGCCGTCCTCATGCGCGTAGGAAGGATAGATGCCTGGTGGAGGAGATGTAAGGCGGACACATAATAGCATATGATTATGATGCATCCGCGTTTCTGGCATTTGTCCGGTTTTACGCTGTACCTCTACCTGCTAACAGGTATTCTTTGCGAGCGATGAAAAAGTGGAAATACCCACCTTTCGTGTCGCTTCATTATACCACAAATTCGCTCGACAGGCAACGCGAGGCACTGTTTAATAACGTTGTCCCAGTTGTCCGCTCATGGGCGGCATCCCCTGCATGACAGGCATACCCGGTATGCTTTGCATAGGGCCAGGAGTAAGGTTGGTGGCGCAATACGGGCAGAATTTCCAGCGCAGTTCCAGCAAACGCTCGCATTTGGGACAGGCAGCCTTGAGCTTCTGGCCGCAGGAGGGACAAATCTGGAAGTCCGACTCCACGCGCGCGTGACAATTATTGCAGGTAGAACGCTCGGTCATCTCGGCCAGCAGCGACTCTTCCTCAAGCTGGCGTTCGTAGATTTCGGCCAGCGTCTGGCGGGGGCGCAAAATCATATAAATGAAGAGACCACCGACAAAAAAGACCGCTACTAACAGCGTCGCCAGCACCTGCGAGAGCAGGTCCTGCGTGCGCGAACGAATATCGCGGAAAGTCCAGATGATAAGACTTATCCAGAAAATAACGAGAAACGCTACGAGAAATCCGACAACTATGCCTACTACACGGCCCAGAGTATCCAGTAAAGCATTTCCAGTGGCCGCGAATACAAAATGTAAATTGGACATGACAGGTTTTCGCCCCTTTCAGCATACATATAAGCTGGTACATTAATAGAACGTAAGTTGCTGGCAAAAAGACTACAAAAGGCTACACAATAGGAAATTGTGGTATAGATTGTCTCTTCTCCCACTCCCATATGATTTATTAGAGAGAATGCGCCGATCACGTCGCCCACTGTCATCCTGAGCGCAGCGAAGGATCTCTCCCGCCACGCGCAGATCCTTCGCTGCGCTCAGGATGACAACGTGAGCGAAGAATGGCAACATGAGCGACGGATGACAACTCCTACTCTCAACAATCTTGCCCTATACAAACAGAATGGTTGCAATCTCGCCTGAGCGCAGCCCCACATGCAGCGGCTCCCCACTATTGCCATTAAAGAACATTTGCTGACCACGCTCCTCTAATAAGTTGACCGCGAATGCCTTCTCGCAGGCAAAGCCAGGCCGCAGGCTTGCTTCCACCGCGTGTGGTAGTGGGTTGTAGATACGCACTACGACACCTTCGAAGCTGCGTTTGAGGGCGCTCACCACCACACCACGCGGCTCGACCTCAATCATGCTCGTGACAGATGGCAGTTCGCCCGCGTGCTGATCGGTTGCGACGGCGCGAACGGGCATGTTAAACGCCTGCGCTTCGCGTAAAACCAGCGCATCTTCCGCCTGCCAATCCCCGCTGTGCATCAGCAGCGCGTAATCGAACTCGTGATGTCCCAGGCACTGGCCCTCCGGTGTGGCGAGCATCGGCCCGGCATGTCCGCGCCGAGTCGTTAAATCGCCACGCGACAACCAGCCAACACAGCGCAACAACGTCAGCGCGATTGCCTGTTGCCCTGCATCACCCTGTATCACCTCATACTCTGGCAAGCCGCGATTGAGTACTGCCAACCCCGTTTTGCCATCGCTAATGTCCACAAAACGTTTCTGCGGAAAGCAATTGACCGGTTCTTCTGACCAATCCGAAACGTCCGCCGGGCGCGGGGCCGCCGTTGGCCGCGTTCGCACCTCGAAGGTGCCTTCGGCTGCTACACTCTCCACTTTATATAATACAGGAAAGGTCACACGAATTCTATGATCTTTTACCATATTTTCGATGCTGCTGTGAATATCTATGTGCCGCACTCCCGGCGACAGTATAATCTCGCTGGTGATTGGATACAACAGGCGCTCATCACCGCGCGAGGCGCGATCAGCAGCGATAGCATTTGGCAGCGACCACAGCCCGCTCACCCGCAACTTGACGGAAGTTGGAGAATGCGTCACCTCGATAGCAGGTGGTCGCGCTGGCTCGCTAACGAGCAGATCATGCGCGGGCGGACAGTAATTATACAGGTCGCCAATATCGCCGCCATCCACGAAGCGGTTCAATCCGCTCAAAACCACACCAGTCTGCTTATCTGTAACGGTTAATGTGCCGTCCTGGTTACTGGCTTCGACGCGATAAAATTCGTTTTCGATGCTGTTCGCGGAGAATACAAGCGAGGAGCCGGGCGTCTGAGACGCGGCCTCTGCATGTTCTGGCAAGACCCAGAACGTTTTCAGCCCATACGCAGGCAGGTCAGCCGCTACAAACTCGATGGTCGCGCGCGCCTGGTCAATGGCCGTGAACTCCAACGTATGAATGTCCTGGCGATCCAGTAAGGCCCGTATCTGGCGTTCAGCAGCATACAGATGTTGTGGCAGGTCGCGGCCCTGTTCAGCGGCGGCGAGCAGCACTTCAATCGATGCAACGCCGGGCTGCTGTCCTTCTTCTATCTGAATGCCGGCTATCTCATACGCTTTGCCAGCGCCGATCTGTCCCATATAGTTTCCCAGCATACTTTCAGCCATACGGATGAAGTCGCCTGGCTCTTGCATACCCGGCATTGTCACCATAGAGGCGACCATTTCGCGCGCGATGGGCGCGGAGCCTATTTCCTGTCGCCAGCGTTTGACGACATGGTACGGCATTCGCTGGCCGCGCTCGTCAACAATCGCGGCATGGCTATGCAGATGAGCAATGGGCGCATCGGCCAGCACTGCATCGCTGCGCGGCCCCGGCGCGGGATTGAAGACCACAATAGGAATGGCTTCGCGCGTAGTTTGCTCGCCTTGTAGCGCGCTCAAGTTGGAAGCGCGCGTATCGGCAGTGCTGGCAAGATATTGCAGCGCCTCGCTTACCAACTGTTCGCCGATTTGCTGGCTCTGCGCGAAACGCGCGCTATTCTCGCGGTGTACCTGGTCGATGCTACAGCCACAGATACTATCGTGCGGGTGATTCTGGAGGAGCAACTTCCACGCCTGCTGGATCAGTCCGGCGGGATAGGGCGCGCCCAGCCTGCTGGCCCAGACAGTCATCGGCTCCAGCCAGCGTTCCAGCAGGTGTTCGGTTTCGGTGTTCTGCTGCTTGATCCACATACGCGCGGAGAGTACGGAGGGCAAGAGGTGAGAATACTGGCTGCTGCGCATTTCCCCGCTCAGCGTTTGCAGCGAGTCAGCGCCGGCACGCGCCAGATACTCTTGCACGGCGGCGACATATTGCGGCAGCGTACCAATGCGCACCTGTACGCTTTGATACGTGCCGTCCTGCTCCGTCGCACTGGTCTGCCCCGCTAGCTGCCCGTGCGCGGGATTGACATGCGCCAGTTGTTCATTAGCTGCCTTGATAATGGCTGGCAGTCCATCCTGCGGTTCGAGG
>DASTKD010000614.1:0-10131 GCA_035716135.1 Ktedonobacteraceae bacterium | reverse complement strand
GGGTTTCTCCCCGGCGGAACTCCAGAAGATGCCCTGGCCGGGGATAGGCTCATTGAGAAGCACGCTGAGAATATCCTGGCTGAAATGCGCATTAGCCTTTTGTAGATTGTAAAGATCGGTGGAAGAGAGCAGGTGGAAGACAAACCAGTTATCACCCTGGCTCAGAATATCGACCGGGATACTTCCGGGTTGTTGCGTAATCAGTAATGCGCCAAGATCGTATTTCCTGCCCTCTTTTACCCACGCTATATAAGGTTCAGAGGTCGTGGTGTTTCCATGCAGTACCGATTGAGCTTCTTCTATGACGGCGATGGTGGGGATAGTCTTTGAGTCGGCTTCGGTAAACTCTTTCTGGTTGCGGTCAAAGATGCGCCGCAGGATTAAGCCTGAGAGCATCAACGCCTGTGCGCCGCGCATTTGTGATACGTCGATGACGCATAGTTTGCCCTGTGAAAGGGCGTAAATGAGCATATCTAATAACTGGCTGCCTTTGTCGTGAAGCGTGCGTACAATCGATGTCATGTTGCCACGCGCTGCCAGCGCCTCAACTTCCTGTGATCTACTTTCAAGACCCAGAAGCTTGCTGATGGCATCAAGAGGACTTTGATTACCACCCTGATCGATGAGGTTGACAAGTTGTTCCCAGCTTCTTTGATCCAGCCCTTTGAGCTTGCGCACATTTTGTTGCTCTTGTCTTTCCGGTGAAAGGGCGATGCCAATTACGTCAGCCGGACTCAGCCGCCGGATATCCAGTTTAATACCGCCTGCCACAAATGATTGATAAAAATTGCTCTTATGTTTTCTTGAGGTGAAAACGACCAGCTTATCCTGTAACTCTGGCACATCGCATAATCCCGGACGTTCTTTATCATCGGGCCAGAAATACTCTCCATCGGGGTCGAAGATGATGGTGCCGACGGGAACTTCTTTTTTATCTCTTTTGCGGACGGTGGGCGTTTGCGCATAAAGTTTGCTGAAAAGCAGTTTGTTGAGGTTTGATTTGCCGAAGCCGGCGCGCGCGAAGATGAATGAGCGCCGCGCAACGAGATTCTGGATGGGGAAGTTGATGCTGATTGCGGGCGATTGCTGCTTCATCCAATCTTCAAAGGGTGTGCCTTTGCCCTCCTGCGCGTAAATGTATTCGCCCAGTGCGAAATGTCCAATCTCAGCGCCATCTATATTGTGACCGACGATTTCTTGTAGCACACTGCCAGTAGGGAAGGCGACATGGCTACCAACATGGGGCAAGCGCCGGTGCGATGTGACGAAGGTAAGTTTATCTTTTTCGTTTCTGCGCAGTACGCCCAGCACGCGAATAGTCACTTTGTATTTGAGATATTCCTCGCGCAGATCATCTGGCACGGTGCGCTGCTCGCGCGCGGCTCGTATGTTGAACTCTTCGCCATGTCCAGAGGACAATTTTCCCTCGGATGAAAACGAGGCGATTCTGCCCAGCACTGCTTCATCGGGCGTCTCAAGCTGGACGAGGAGAAATTGCCCGTGCATGGGTATGCTTTGGAAGTCATTCCGATAGGGAAGTACCAGGTCGGCCTGAAATTCTAATCCGCCCTCGCGGAAACCGCGAAAGATGCCCACTGTTTGATTGCGCGGGAAAAGCTCATACGCTGCCATCGATTGTTCTCCACTATTTCATTCGTATCTTCTTTGCGACGGGTCTACTTCTTGCAGACGAAAAATATCAAGCGCGGCGGATTCATCCGCGAGAACCTGTCGTATGCTGTCGAAGATGTAATTCTGTAAAATGTCCAGCTCAAAATCCACTAATGCAGCATTAGCATGAGCTTTTTGCAAACTGAGCGGATAGAGAGGTATAGGGAAGCCGTTGAGCGCATCGGTCAGCATACAGCCTAAAATTTCCGCGGCCTTCTCATGTTGCGGCAGGAAAATATCAACCGGCCAGATAGGATCGCGAGCGCCGCTGCCAAATTTGACAAAATACATTTTGCCGCCGACAAAAGCATGTATATCGTTTAGTTCCAAATTCGAGTCGCTATTGGCTGCATAGGCTGACCATTTGTAAGCCATTTGCTCGATATGGGGCGGAATGGCGACGTAGGCGGGATACGTAGTGGTGAGTATGCCCTCCAACGCCATTGCCAGCCGGTAGCGCGAAAGAACCTTACTATGTTTAGCGACACCAGCGAGGTAAATATTGCGCCGGTATTGTTGCTTTTGTAATTCGATGCCCTCTTGTATGCCATGCAGGAACTTTTGGAAGAAATTACTGGCGAAGATAGTGCTGCGCAGCAATCCATCATAAATTATCAATGTGTCCGACCCAAAGGGATATTTCACCAGCGAAAATAAGATAGCCCATTCTACAAGTTCTCGATAGGCTTTCACCCAGCCAAAACTGGATGGGCGGCTTTTTGACGTATCACGGATATAAGGACTGAGTTCCTGTAGCCTGTCTACTCCCAGGTAATGCATCAGTTCGCCCAGAGCAGTACATGGACTTCCATCTGTATCAAACTGTTTCGCACTCAAGTCAGCAATATTGGTTGTGGGCGTAAGAGCTTCCAGACAGTATTCACGTTTGTTAGAATCGACAATGCGCACGATTTGCACGAGGAAAGGATCGAATTGAACGTTGGTATTCCCTCCATCGGTTGCAACGAAGGATACAGAGGTAGTTGTCCTTTCACGGACAGGGTGAACCTGGCTTTTGAGTGGATGAATCTCTGCTCTCAATTGATCTAAAAGCGAACGGTCTGCTGTGATACTTGCGGTGATCTCCTGTTTCAGTTGGGAATAACTTCGTGTATCCATACTGAGCATTCCTGTTACTATGTACATAGTGATTCAGATGTGCAAATGCTGTAATTCCTGTAAATCTTACCTGTGCATAGTAACATTGCATTCACTGATTTGCAATAGAAAGCCTCAGTTATAAAGCGCGGAGATCACTCATCGGACTACTTGCGCTGCATGTACCACTCACGAAATTCTGTGCAACGCCCGTCTGCGTCGAAGCGCAGGATGAAGATGTTGTTCCATTCAGCCTTGAGAGTCGTGCCGTCTTGCTCGTAGTAGAGGCTGCGACCGTTGGTGACGGCGCGATCGCCCTCGATCATGATTGGCTCATAATGGCCGTCATAGGTGCCTGCCGCATCCGTTCCGTCCAGCCATGAGGCGACAACGGCGTCTCGTCCATGCACTGGCTCAGTAAACGGATTGTAGGCATAGACGACATTTTCACTGAACAGGTCGCCGATGGCCTGCGGGTCGTAGCTTTTCCAGGCGCTCACATAGGCATCCAGCCAGCGCTGAACTGTGGCACGTTCTAGCATGTATATCTCCTCGGCTTATTTTCTGCTGAACTATTGAGAGTATATCATAGAGGATGCTATGTTTCCGTATATATTTCTTCTATTAACTGCTCAAGCTCGTCTATCAGCCCGGTTATTTTTGCTGATTCACTTTTATTTTTTATCCCGCTCATGTTTGCAAGACTTTTGTATTCATTCTGTACAGTCTCAACGAGCAACGCGATCTTCTTTTGATGTTCTAAGGGAGCAATCTTGATGGGGAGTCGCTTCCATATGTCAGGATAGATACGGCCTTTACGTGTGCCTTGATGCATGTTGGCGGCGATATAACGGCGTATGAAGCGGCTGTTAATAATGGCAAGGATATAGCGCAGATCAAACTGCTGTGAGATTTGCGCGAACTCGGCTATTCCGCTGATCTGTTGTGATTTACGCAAAACTCGCGCAATGCCAGTTTCTTGTAACACGCTACATTGAGCTAAGGCGTGCCAGGGTACGACGACTTGCACGCTATGATTAGCAAACAAACCCGAACTGTCATAATATCCGCCAGAAGTTTCTCCTAATAACAGCTTTTCTGGAGTGCGGAAAAGCGCAATATGCCTGGGGCCTCGCATTTGAGGTCGGTACTTTTCGTAAGCGACAAAACGCTTGCGGCGCAAGTAATATCGATCTACGTCATCTCCAAGTACACCATCATCAACATAGCCTGCCGGACGTATTGTTTCGGACGGAGGCAAAAAAACATCGTTAAGTGTAAAGCGTTTTTGTCGTTTCCCATCAACCTGTGGATCGGAATCTTCATGACTTTGTGCTTCTAAGCCCGTGCCGATATAAACGAGCGAACAAAGAGGAATGGTGTCTTCTGAAAAACTTTTATCGAGAAGGGCATTATAGCGCCAGCGAAATACCCGCTCCTGCTCTCCTGATTGTCGTACCTGTGGCAAAGTTTCAAATGATGCAGCGTTGGCGCGGCGATGCCTGCGTCTCAGAACATTGTGCGAATCGGCAGGCAGGCGATTTTCGAGGAAGACCATTGTACTTTCGATACCTGTGTGTGGAAATATATGCAAACCTGGGAAGAAATCGATTTGTAGCAGGCTATAACGCTCGCAGAGTGTCTGGCGCAGCCGTTGAGCATACCCTTCGGTTTCGATGCCGCTGGATACAATCAGACCCAATCGTCCGGTTTCTGGCTGTAGCAACTGCAAATTACGCTCGAAAAATGGCACAAATAGATCCCACTTCTGGTTGAGCAAGCGATAGTGACCGGAATTCCATATCTCATTGCGATAGAGGAGGTTGGAGGAACTTTCATGCGCGCTTACGTATGGAGGATTGCCAACCGGATAATCGAATTTGCGTACATCAAGATTGACTTGCTCCATGCTACATGGATCGAGGGCATCGGCGCAATAGACGTGAAATTGTGCTACGCGCCTGGTGAGCAACCCATGCTCATCAAGCAGAAATGGCAGGCATTGTATAAGCAGGTTAATTGCTGCCAGATAACAGGCAAAGGGATTCAGGTCGAAACCCACAATGGTACGGGTCAGAATATCTAATGCATCCTGTGAGTTGATCTTGCCAGCAGCGACAAGGCGTTGTAATATGACCCCCTTACGCGCCGAGGCCGCGATGAGAAACGCTCCACTGCCACAAGAAAGATCAGCAACGGTTTTATTGAGAAACGCCAGCAATTTCTTATAGTCATTATCTCTCGTCTCGTTGATGTTATAGCAAGTAGGAATGCCGAGCGTATCGAGCATATAATCTACGATATGTGGCGGCGTATAGAATTGCCCCTTTGCGCTGCGATTATCACGTTCGATGAAGCCCTCGTTATACATTTTGCCCGGCATGTCTGCGACCAGCGCTGTGAAATGGTGTTGTTTGAGCAGGTGATAAAGTTGGAGCATAATTTGCTCGCCGGGCGCAAACCAATCGAAGCAACCAGCAAGGCTTCCAGACATGCTATATGCAGGAGCGTTCAAAATATGCTGCGTCGTCTGCATTGAGTTGGCGAACCAGGCTTTGCTTTCCGGTTCGCCTGCGGGAAAGGGAGGAAGAAGTCCATATTCTTCACAGATGCGCAGGAAGTAAGTGCGAACAAATTGCATAAAGGCGGTTTGCAGGCAGAATTCGTACCGGGGATTAGCTGGTAAATATAAGTAGCTGGTTTGCCAGCATTGGAAAGCATTCTGTGATTCTGCGCAGGCCGAGCTGAAACGAGCGAGCGCGGCTTCTACAATAGAAGCCATAATTGGCCGGAGTTGTTTTAGTAGTATTCTGGAATGGTCGCTCATGCTATATTATACTATGAAGGAAAAAAGATGGTCTACACACCGGCGATGTATCGCGCAAACCGTGACGCATTCCTCCAACATATGCTTGCGGTCTTGAGCGCGGATGAGCGTTTCGTGGCTGCCTGGCTCACGGGTAGCATGGCGCGTCACGAGGAAGACGATCTGAGTGATCTTGATCTAAGCGTTGTTGTGGCAGACGCTTATTGTGAGCAATTCTGTTCATGCAGTCCGGTTGCTATTACTGATAACACCAGTCCCGAACGGCTGGCTCTCTACGAACAATTTGGGCAACCGCTCGTCCTGCGCGAGGATCGTAGTTGGCTGGGAGAAGGCTCGTGCTTCAATCATGTCAGCTACCGGCAGACGGCGCTGGTAGTCGATTGGGTCTTTCTGCCGCAGGCAAAGGCGCAATGCCCCGCGCAAAGTAGAGTATTGTTTGACAAAGCTGGTATCCCCATTGCGCCTCACATTGTCGAAAGTCTGGAAGAGAGGCGAGCCTTAGCTTCGCGCCATGTTGGTTTTTTCTGGCTGATGATGATGGTGGCACTAAAATATTTGTTGCGCCGCGACACTGTGGCCTTCTATGGTTTTATAAGTACTTTGTACCGGGTCATTCAGGAAGTGCAAAAGTGTATCGTTGGCGAGAGTTGGCAGTATAAGCGCGTCGATTACCCTCTGGCGAGTACCATGCAGGAACAGGTGACACTGGTACGCCAGCTTTGCAACGAAATGCTCGCGCTGATGCCCGAAGTCGTGCGGTTAGGCGGTTCGGTGCCGGACGATCCCATGTCCGTGATTGAAATCTGGCTGAGTATGGCCGAGGACGAGATGAGGTCGTAACATACTTTGTGAAGATTGGGCTAAATGCCGCTATTCTCGCGTGGCACTCCACTTTCTCAAGGTTGGACGATCTAATCGGAAAGGCTGTAATGCTGGCGAAAGCTCTCTGCTTTGGACAGTTTCTGCTAACAATTGCCCGAAACGCATTCCATAAGGCATACCATGACCGGAGAATCCGCACAGAAAGAACACGTTAGGCATGTCTGGAACACGATCGACGATGGGATGGTTGTCAGTAGTGTAATCCAGCAGTCCTGCCCATCGTTGCGCCACTTGCATGGATGCAAGAGCCGGGAAGAGACGAGGCAATATTTGCTCGATGGCATCTTGTACGACCTGTGTTGGAGAGTTCTCCCAGATACCAACGTCCTCATTGGGTGCCACTGATCCGCACCCACCGATCAGGATCGTCCCATCAGGTGTTTGCTGCCAGTATTCATCTGCCGTGACCGCAGCAGAGATGCCGATGGTAAATACTGGCGCTACTGGCGCATAAGAAAGCATTTGCTCGCGGATAGGGATAATCACATCGGCCAGTAGCGGGAGAAGCTTACTCGCCCAGACATTCGCCGCAACAACAACGGTTCCCGCAAGAAGGGTTCCACGCGAAGTCTGGAGGCGCACGGCATTTCCTTCGGGAAGGATAGCCTGCACTTCGGCCTGGTAAGCGCGCGCTCCATAATGAAGTGCTGCACGCATCAGTCCCTGGACAAGCTTTGCAGAGTGAACCAGCCCTTGCTCTGGCAGAAAGCGCCCGCCCAGAATCTCGGCTGCCATTGGAGTACGGATAAGGGGCCGAATATCCTCTCGATCAAGCCACTGAGCCGCAAAGCCCTCAATACCTAAAGCGTCCACTTCCTGGTGCTGTTGTGCTACCTGCTCCTCAGAGAGTGCTAATCGGATTGTTCCAGGTTCACGATAGTCACAGGCAATGGCCTCTTCCTGGAGTACCTGGCGTAACAACACGCGGCTCGCAAGGGTGACATCCATCATCGCGCGGGCCGTCTGGTGGCCCAGATGTGCGAGAGCTTTGGAGTAAAGTCCCGCCGGACGTGCTACAACGAAGCCGCCGTTGCGTCCCGTCGCTCCTGCTGCCAGGGCGTTGCGCTCAATCAATGCCACAGGTATCCCTTGCCTGGCTAACCAGTAACAGGCTGCTGTTCCCATCAATCCACCACCAATTACCGCAACATCAGCCATGCGCGGCAGTTTCGTGGAGAGCGGGGTTGCTGAAACAGTGCTTTGCCAGTAGGAGATAGAATCGGTTCGCATTTAGATAAGATCACCTTTCGCGCGATACACCTTGATGCGTTCTTTCTCACTTCTAACCAGTCTCCGATGTTCGGATGAAAAAAACCAGGTGAGAGGATGCCACTCGTCAGCCTCAGCATAGTAGTTACTGATCTGTATATCATGGAGTTGAAATACTTTGGCAAAGGTCAAGTAGGTTCTTTGTTGGTGAAAAGGGGAGGTCACTAAAATAATCCTGCGCATTTGATGTTGCTTGAGGAGTCTCAACACGTACTCAGCATTTTCTCGTGTATGTAACGCCTCTTGTTCAACGAGAACGGCCTGTGGCGGAACCCCCATACTGATAGCCTGATCTTGCATATAACCAGCCCCTAAACCCGTATCCCAACTTTTTGCAGCCGGGGAAATGTCTTTTTCCTGGATGCGCCCCGCTGTAACGGCATCTCGTAACGCTTCAACAGGGATCAATGTAGGAGTCTCTGTCACTTTGACACTAAATTTTCCTGTGCAGATGATGGTAGAGGCCCAGCCTTGTTGATAGAGCCTGACCGCTGTGGCAATCTTTCCTTGCAGAAACTTGATGTTTCCTCGCGTCCCTGCCAGTACGACGATGGCATCCGCTTTTTGCAGCTTCTCTCGTAATGCAAAGCGTTTTCCATAGAGTACTAGAGCTATCCAGAGTATTCCAACGGCAATCATTACAAGTAAGAAGCTAACAAAAGCGACAATCATCCACATATGAGCTTTATTTTATTGAGAGTAATGCCCCTAAGCGCGCTACTCCGGTTTCCTTTCTCCAGCGTGATCGAATGAGCAATGCGTACAATTGCTGCAATCGCTCAACTGTTTTTCTCGAGCCTGCTGCCTCAGCTAGATGATACGCTTCCTCAGCTAACCCGGTACACGCTTCAATTTGCTTCAATCCGTAATACGCCTCGGCTTTTTGAGCGATAAGTCGAGCACGACCCCGAATAAAAGCGTGATCGTATGTTACTAAACTTTGGTCAATCATTGCAATTGCGTCTTGATAACATCCTAATAACACAGCATTCACGCCTTTTTGCGCGAGAATAGAGACGACATTTACCTGGCAATGGCTACGTTCCAGAATTTCTCCATGCTGTTCAAAAACCTGTTCGATCAAATCGATATGGCGTAAACTCTCGTCTGCCTGATGTACCATTGCATGGGCTTCAGAAAGAGCCTTGTAAATGTAGCTTTTTAAGCGTAATACAGGTAAATCATTTACCAACGTAACCGCATTCTCCAAAAAAGAAAGAGCAGTCTTTGGCTTTCTTTGTTGAATGCAGGTGACTCCTCTACGTGCCAATGCCGCTGCCATAAGTTCACGATCCTGTATTTGTTCAGCGACCTTAAAGGCTTTTCTGTAAGAAGCATGAGCTTGATTATATGCCATTAAATCGCTGCCAATACTGCCCATCAATTGATAGCTCATGCTCAATGAGGTAAGAGTACGATGATACTCTGTGCTTTCTTGCACGTCCTGCACGACATTTTCGATAGCATTCACAAACAAGTCTAATCCACGATAGGCGAAGCGCGAACCACCTGTTCGATAAACATCCCATCGTGTGAGTAGTTCATTTTCAATAAAGACCAAACGGTCATCATTAAAAATATTTTTGTCAAAGACCTTATGAAGCTGTGTTTGACCGCGCTCAAGTTGTATCGCGCGCTTGACTTCTAGCACATCCAGCTCCATCAAGTCAGACAGACGTGCTACTTCTTCGCGGGCAGGAAAACGCCTGCCTTGTTCCCATGATTTGATCGTCTCTTCAGAATAGCCCAGCCGTTTTGCCGTTTCAGCCTGGGTATAGTCATTGTATTTACGAAAGCGCCTCACTAACTCGCCAAAGCTGATCGCTGATTCCATGGTCTGCCTCCCGCATTTTTACAAGTGATGCATCTTCCTCATCTCTGCTGTACACCCACTTGTACTCTTTTCTACTTCTCATAGGCTTGTGCCTGTGGCACACTCTTGTTAGCAGGGTACATGATGCCAGGAAACGGATATGTTGAGCATTCCAGGCTTTACGTCATCCTTTCAAGGTCAGAGACGCTCAGGATCATTTCTTGTACCTGAGTGTAGCATGTATCCTTGCTCATCGCAATGGTTGGAGTAGATAAGTTATTCATCAGGGAAAGGAATCTTTACATGAGCGAGAACAAAAGCGAAGTGGCGCGTGTGTTGGAGCAGATCGAGTTGGAGTTTCAGGCAGCCCAGCGCGGCCTCTACGGGTTAGCCTTTGGCACGGCCAAACACGAGTTTATTACCAGCAAGATGGAGCAGATGGGCAAACTGCACGAAAAGCTGCAAACGATGGTTGGGGAACAAGAGGCGGTGAAGTTGTTGGCTGAGACGTTAGAGAACGCATAAAGGAGAGAGGAAACGCATGAGCGAACCAGTGTTGGATTACGTGCGC
>DASTKD010000613.1:0-3358 GCA_035716135.1 Ktedonobacteraceae bacterium | reverse complement strand
GCTACCCGCTCCTCTCGGCTCAGACTGGAAACTTTTTTTTGAGCCAGGTCAGTTGGGTCGTCAATTTGCCAATTTCAGCGTACAAGTCGGTCTGTTGCTGCTCATAGGCGGCTTTTAACTGGGCAGTACTATCTTGTTTCTCGAACAAGTCTGCCATACCTGCCAGGACAATGGCTCGCCAATTTTTGAGCTGGGTAGGATGCACTTCATATTCGGCGGCGATCTGCACCAACGTTTTCTCTTCTTTTAAGAGTTCCTGCACCACATTGGCCTTAAAGGCTCCTGTATACTGTTTACTCATCATGCGTTAGTATATCTTATTTTTACCTCTTCCATTGTCTAAATTCTTGGGTCCATTATATTTCAACTGTGGGAGCAGCTCATCCAGCGCTATGGGCGGCCCCTGGCCCTCTATCACGACCGGCATGAGACCTTTCCCAAACCGCGCGTTCAGCAAAACCGACTCGCTCGAAGCCCAACTGGTCGGCCGTGTCGCTCCCAGCCAGTTCGGACGTTAGCTGGACGAGTTGGAGATTACCTCCCTTGCAGTTACCTGCCTTTGGAGGAGGAGCGGAAGAAAAAAGCAACCATACAGTCACTGCATGGCTGCCCTGTTTATTCAGGCAATATTCAGTCTACTTGCCGGATGTGCCGCTGAATGAATGCCTCTAGATCGGTGACCCATCGCAGATCGCCAACGTCGGTGAGCGCCCGCGCTTCTGCTCGATAAGATACTGCCAGGAATGGCGAAAACATCGCGCCCTTGCTTCAAGGCGAAACCCGCCGTGATTAACGCGCCGCTTCTTTCGGGAGCTTCCACTACCAGCACGCCCAGCGAGAGACCGGAGATGATGCGGTTGCGCGCCGGGAAGTTTTTGCCATCGGGCTGCAAGCCAGGGGGATATTCGCTGATGAGAACCCCTTGCCCGGACTCGACGATGCGATGCGCCAGCTTGCGATTGCCGGGTGGGTAGATGATGTCGAGGCCGCTCGCCAGCACCGCGATGGTGCGCCCGCCAGCATCCAGTGCGGCGGTATGCGCGATGGTATCGATGCCCAGCGCCAGTCCGCTGACGATGGTGACTTCGCCCTTCGCCAGTTCCGTAACCATGCGCTGCGTGACCTGCTGCCCGTAAGTACTCGAATTGCGCGTACCGACGACGGCTAGCGCGAAACGGTCGGCCTCGGTCAGCTTGCCATAGAGATACAGGGCCGGCGGCGCGTCACCAACTTCGCGCAAGAGTGGAGGATAGAGCCGATCTTTCCACGTCAGCACCTTCATGCGCAGCTTTTGCAGCCGCTCCAGTTCAGCCTGCGGATCGAGGGTCGCGCGCAGCGCGAGCAGATTTTCGATGACGCGCCGCCCGGCACCCGCTCTGGTGAGTTCTCCGCGTCCAGCTTTCCATGCCGCCTCCACATCATCATCGAAGTAGTCCAGCAGAGCGCGGAAGCCAATCGGGCCTATGCCTGAGACGCGGCTGAGGGCGATCCAGCAGCCCAGCGCCTCTGGAGAAAGCGGGTCAGTATCTTTCACTTCTTCCATCTAATAAGTCGTCCTTCAACATTATTCTTGCGGGTATTGTCGCATGGGCGGGGACGCGGGATAGGCTTGTTCTGGCGACTGAAAGTTCATGTACTCTTGCATTTGCGCGGGAGCGCCGGGCGCGGCTGGCGTTGGTGGCTGAGCATACATCGAAGCTCGCATGTAGAGCGCGGGGTCCGAGTAGAGCGCAGGCTGAACGTTGAGCGGGCCGGTGTCGATGGTTGGCTGCTTGCGGCGGCGGTTCGTGACGACGAAGAGGGCGATCAGGCCACCCAGCGAGACGATGACCAGCAAGCCACCAAAGGCAATCAGAATCCAGGAGTTGTCATTGCTGGCGGCGTTGACCTGCGCCTTTGGCTTTGCTGTAGGCTGCGGCGTAGGCGTTAGCTGGTCGGGTGTCAATATCCCCGGTTGCTTGAGATACAGCCGCCACTGGTTCTCCAGGTGAACTTCATCGAGTCCCAGAGCCAGCGTCAGATCCTGACCAAAATCATCCTGCGGGTTATCCATATCCTTAATCAGCCGATCCATTTTTGCCTGACCAAAAGTGCTAAACATGTAGCCAATCAGGTTCCAGCTTTGCGCATACGCCAAGTATGCTTTATCCGCATCGGCAGGAAAGCTAAACGAGATGTCGCTCAGGCGCAGCAGGCTATGCGTCGCAAGAGCCTGGTTCAGACGATTCTTCATATCGGGTTCGTGATAGCCCTGGTTATAGACCGCCATGCCTTCGTCGAACCAGATGGGCGCGTACTCCCCACCGTTCTCGCCATCTCGAATCAACTGGTGAAAGACCAGGTGCGTCAACTCATGCGGCATATCGCGCGTCAACGTGAAATCGGAGCCACCAGACACCACGATCGAAGCCTCGTTCAGGGTAGGAAAGGCGATTCCTCCTACCCATTCGTAGGTACCTGGCGGCAGCGAACCGTGAAAATCATCATCCGTTTCATACACCCACAAATTAACAGGCAAAGTCAGCTTGCCGCCAAGCAATTTGCCAGTATTTTGAACATCTCCACTGGCTTTGTCGAGGATCATCTGCCCGAAATCCGGGGGCCGGTTGTACCAGTTGACCTGCAATAGCCCCTGCGTCAGGTGCTGCCATGCGAAGCGGGTATCGATGGTGGTAAGTTGCTGCATGGTTTGTTCAAAGGTATCGCCCGCCTTGTCCGTGAAGCGCCAGTAATAATAGACAGTGCTACCCGGCGGCAGGAAATTGTCCCCACTCGTGCTTTCTTTCCAGGTCAGGCGCAACGTGCGCAGCGAGTTGCCGATGGTCAGCGGATGCGACTCCGGCCCCGCGCTATTATGAATATTTACCACAATCGCGGCGGAGACAAAAGTACTACTCGCGTCGCTGGCGGTGGCATTAAAAGTAATCGAATCAGGAAAATGCACAGAATTTGACTGAGATGTGATGGTAATAGCGTCATTGGCATTATGGGATAAGGCCAGCGCATGTCGAGGAGTTGCCAGCGGCGCAAAAAACAAAGCGAGTAAGCAAAACATCATCAGCACAACGAGGAAGAATCGACGCAAGGACATTGATTGACTCCTCTCAATTTATGGGCAAGCAGGCACATTTTTTTCATAGCGATAGCACAGATAAAGCGTGTCCATATTGTACCTGATTCAGATGCTTCTGTACACACGCGATGCCCCAAACAGGCCGTTTTGTTAATGCTTTATGCCTTGTTCGTTTGCACAGGTAGACCATAGTCTCTGAAACTACCCTGGCTTTCGTTCTTATTAGTTAAGGCAATGCCGCTGCGCGGTTCGCAAAATGTGAGTGAAGAAGTCTGCGGGCTGGTC
>DASTKD010000612.1:0-5564 GCA_035716135.1 Ktedonobacteraceae bacterium | reverse complement strand
CCATGCAAACCAATGGAGTACGCATTACCTGGCTGGGACATGCTACTTTCAAAATCACCAGTCCCAACGGCAAAGTTGTGCTGATCGATCCCTGGGTGAATAATCCGGTGTGTCCCGCCGAAGCCAAAACTATCGACAGGGTCGATCTGATGCTCGTTTCGCACGGCCACTCCGACCATGTCGCCGACGCCGTAAGTATCGCCCAGGCGACGAAACCAACGGTGGCCGCCATGGTGGAACTGGCCGGCTGGCTCCAGTCAAAGGGCGTCGAGAACACGATTGGCTTCAATAAAGGTGGCTCGATCAACGTCGATGGCATCCGAGTCAGCATGACGCACGCTATCCATTCGGGCAGCACCGAGGACGGCACGTATGGAGGCGAACCTGTCGGCTTTGTGATCGAGTTCGAAAACGGCTTCAAGCTCTATCACTCGGGCGACACCTGCGCGTTCAGCGACATGGCGATTATCGGCGAACTTTACCAGCCCGATGTAGCCCTGCTGCCCATTGGCGACTTCTACACGATGGGGCCGCGCGAAGCCGCCATAGCGGTGCGTATGCTGGGCGTCAAGCACGTCATCCCCATGCACTACGGCACCTTCCCGGCGCTGATCGGTACGCCTGCCGCGCTTAGCGATGCGCTGCACGCGCTCGGCCTGCAAGATGTCGAAGTTGTTGACATCAAGCCGGGACAAACCATCTAATTACGCGCTTGTGAGAATACCGGCGGTTTGCAGTTGTTTCAATGTTCTCTGCGCTGCAACCGCCGTGCCTACGCGAAAGCCTGCTTCGCGCATACGGTGCGTCAAAGGCTCCAGGATAGGTTTCGCTTTAGCATTGCGGTGCGCGTAATTGTTCAGCACATACGAAGCCGTTTCCGCCAGCCAGGGGGTCATCGACGCGCTCATCAGCAACTCCAGCACAGGTTTGAGGCTGTCTTTGCCAAATTTCGCCAGCCCTTTGGCGGCCATCCACGCCACCGAATGATCGTTATCTTGCAGCGCATCCACCAGCACAGGCAGGGCGCGCCGGTCGTAAATTTCTCCCAGGGCGCGAATACAATTCCAACGGATGTGTGCCGAACTGCTCTTGCTCTTCTGGATTAAGGAGGGGACGGCCAGCGAACCCAGCCTGACCAGCGAGGCAAAAATCTGGCTGCTCATTTGCTCGTCCGCTCCGCGCAAAGCTTTGAGCAAAACCGGCACGGCTTCGGCATCGCCAACCCTTCCCAGCGCTTTAGCGGCTTGCAGGCGCACGGAAGGAACGGCGTCATTGAGCGCATCGATTAATAGAGAAGTCGCGGAGGGGCTGCCAATAATGCCCAGGATGTGCGCGACCGTCTCGCGTATGGCGGGATGTTTATCGTGCGCGTGCGCCAGCAAGACACGCTCGGCGCGTTCATATTCAATGCCGGAACCGGGGAGGAAGAGGGTGCGCAGGCGCGTGCGAGCGTGCGCGGTGCGCAGGGGAATTGGCACCACAAATGGCTTGCCCGCCCAGGTACCTGTGGCGATAAAACCCAGCAAGTTCTCCGCCAGGCGATCGTCGTCGAGGGACGAGACGGCCACGACAGCACGGGGATCATTCTCCATAATCCAGAGCATCAAGCGCCAGGCCGCGCCACGCCGCCCGTCAGCCGCGTCGCGGGCGAGTACCTGGGGCGGCGTATCACCTACGGGCGGCGCGACATCAGCCACGAGCTGTTCAGGGGATACAGTGTCATACATAGTTGTTTGAGGTTTCCGTGATGAAGAATCAGGCATACTCATCAGTCAAGCTCCTTTTGTAGGTCAGGGGCCGCGCTACAGGGTAGCGAAAGCTGAATAGCGCAACCGGTGGCCGCTGGTGTTTTGATACTTGCAAAACAAGACGGACACGTCACACAGAGCTATGCGTGATGTGAGGTTAATTCTAGTATAACATATATTGAAGCGACCAGAGCGGGGGTCAGCCCCACCCATTGTCATCCTGAGCGAAGCGAAGGATCTGCACGTAGCCCGACGAGAGATCCTTCGCTTCGCTCAGGATGACAATGAGGGCGAAGGAATGGCACTTCCGCCTCACTAGTCGCTTTATTACTGCATGGCTTTGAACAGGCGCTCAGGGGTGATGGGCAGGTCTGGTACGCGCGCGCCGACGGCATCGAAAACGGCGTTGGCGATGGCCGCGCCTACCGGCACGACTGGAGGCTCGCCTACGCCTTTCGCGCCAAAGGGACCGAGCGGGGAAGGGATCTCGACCAGCACGGGTGTGATATTTGGTACCTCCGGGCTGTGGGGCAGCGCGTAATCCATCAGGGTTGAGGTCAGCAACTGGCCGTTTTCATCGTAGACGTAGCCCTCGTAAAGCGCCCAGCCGAGACCCTGGGTAACGCCGCCGGTAATCTGCCCCTCGACTTCTGCCGGATTGATGGCAAAGCCGACATCCTGCGTCGCCAGGTAGTCCAGCACGCGCACCATCCCGGTTTCGGGATCGACGGCCACGCGCGCCACATGCGCCGCGTACATGGGTGATGTGGTGCTGAGCGCGGAACGCCCGCGCGCATAGACGGGCGCATATTTGCCCGCGAATTGCATTGACGCCGAGGCGATGTCCTTCAGCGCGACATCTTTGCCCGGCACGCCGCGCACCACAACTTTATCCCCCTCAATATTCAAGTCATTGGGCGAGGCTTCCAACATCTCAGCGGCAATGGCGAGTATCTGGCTGCGCGCGTCCTGGGCAGCCGCCAGTACCGCCGCGCCCATGGCATAGGTGGTTTTGCTGCCACCCGTGCCGCCGCTATAGGGCATGGTATCGGTGTTGTCATGCACAGTCTGCACAGCATCTACTGGCATACCCAACACCTGCGCGGCGATCAACGACATCGAGGTATCGGAGCCGGTCAGGTCAACCGTTCCCGAAACAACCGAGATGGTGCCATCATTTTCGAGGCGGCAGGCCGCCGCCGCCGGTTCCGTGCCACCGGGCCAGCCTCCTACTGACAGGCCAATACCAATCTTCCAGCCTTTCAACTCTTCAGGCACATCCTTTTGCGCCGCGCGATTCGCCCAGAGGGGATGCTGTTGTACCTTCTCCAGGCACTCCAGGATAGCGATGCGCGGCCATTGGCGGTGGTCTATGGTCGGATCTCCCTCTTTCAGCCCATTCTTGAGACGAAAAACGAGAGGGTCCATCCGCAATTTTTGGCATAGCTCGTCAACAGCCGATTCGAGCGCGAAGGTGGCCTGCGGGGCGCACGGCGCGCGATACGCACCCACTCCGGCTTTATTCGTCATGACCTCGTAACAGCGAAAATCGAAATTGGGACAGCGATAGGTGCTGCCGAGGATCAATCCGGCCAAAAAGACGCCCACACCGGCGTATGCGCCCGTATCGAAGACGATCTTACTTTGCATCGCTACCAGCGTCCCGTCGCGCTTCGCACCTAGCTTGAGGGCGAAAGTAGTTTGCGGCGCGGGATTGCCTGCCAGTAGATCATCGGTGCGCGTTAATGCCAGCCTGACAGGGCGGCGCGACTTATACGCGGCGGCGGCGGCTAAGGGTTCCAGCAAACCGAACTTACCGCCAAAAGCGCCGCCAATCGGCACCGATTCCACCCGCACCTGCCGTTCAGCAAGGTCGAGCGTTTCGGCAACGCTCGAACGCACACTCATCATGCCTTGCGAACTGGCCCAGAGAGTGAGTTCTTGCCCGCCAAAACCCGGCTGCGCCGTGATGGTCTGCGGCTCGATGTAGCTCTGATGCACAATACTGGTGGTATAGGTGCGCTCGATTACCACTTCGGCCTCGCGCCATCCCGCTTCGATGTCGCCGCCGTGCATATGCGCCCTGTCGCTCACATTCTCGGAAAGGGCTTCTTGCTCGACTTCAGATACATCGCTCTCTGAAACTGCCGCGTGCGCGCCACCCCCCGCGATTTCGGACGATGTTTCTTTGATAATGGCGCGCGTCAAAGGCGCGCCCGGCTGCATAGCCGCCACCGGGTCCATGATTACCGGCAATTCCTCATAGTCAACATCGACTGCCCCCACACCATCCTCGGCGGCGGCTTCGCTCTCCGCCAGCACAATGGCAACAGGTTGGCCGGCCCACAACACTTCTTTATAGGCCAGTGGAGCATTGGCGCGAGCATTGCTGGCGGGATCAACCACGCCCAGCGTTTCGCTTGTGTAGACCGCTTTCACTCCCGCAACCCGCAGCGCCGCTGAAATATCGATAGAGACGATACGCGCGTGCGCATAAGGACTGAGGACGAGCCGGGCATGTAATAAGCCCCCTATGGGGAGGTCGCCCGCGTAGCGCGTGCGACCGGTTATTTTATCTAACCCATCCTGCCGGCGCGTTGGCTGTCCAACAGTAGAGTGTGAAGTCTTATCAATCGTTTGTGCCATCGAAGAATCGCTCCTGTCATTAAAAATGGGACTGAGAATAGGGGGTAATCGCCAGCAATCTTTTGTTTGAACGCCGGACTACCCGCGATTTAGCGCTTTAGAAAGTGTAGCACATATTCGGCTGCAATGTATTGTTTTCCCGTAACGTTTTCGAGACGCCTGTATGCTATACTGGGCTTTAGACAGGCTTGACTATACTTTATAGTTATACTATTGCGCCTGTCAGCAAAAGGAGATTTGGCAGGAGATTTTCATGGCGGTTACTCTCAATACATCAATGCGGGAGGTATCAAACAAACCATATCGTTCGCGGACGACATGGCTGATGATGGTTGGCTTTCTTGTCTATACGCTGCTCATTCTGATCGGTCATATCCTGGGCTTCGCGCCGGGCTACGCATTCTTGCACACGGTCTGCGCCGATGGATGCGGACTCACGCCGGAGAATGTCCATGCGCTGGCGTCTCATGGCCTCTCTATAAACATCTATGCCAATCTCTATATGTCGGTGCAGGTACTCTATATCCTTGTCTGTGTTGGGGTAGCGCTGCTCATTGTCTTCAAGAAGCCGGGCAAATGGGTACCACTGGGAGTGAGTTGTTTCCTCCTCGGTTTTTCCGCCTATGAGGGCGTGAATTATCCGGCTCTTGCCGCTGCCTATCCTGTTCTGAACGTGCCTTCGCAACTCTTGATAAGTCTGGGCATGGGCGTCGTGGGCATGTATGCGCTCTTGACGTTTCCCAACGGCAAATTCGGCTCGCGCTGGGTGCTGGGATATTTTATCTTCCAGATCATCCAGGGAATATTCGCGCTATTCATCACCAGTCCCATCTTTGTCCAGATCAACAATATCCTGGGTGTACTCAGCTTTCCTTTTATTCTGGGCGTTTTGATCTACCGCTATCGCCGTCTCTTGAACGCCAGGGAACGAGCCGCCATCAAGTGGCTTATTGTAAGTTGGGGCGTCTTCATCCCAACGCTTGTGCTTTTTGGCATCGTCTCCACTGTAAGCCCGGCGGACTCGTTGACCTTCCTTCTGGTCAATACCATCGGCTTCTTTGGCTGTGGCATCAATATCGCCGGTTTCTTGATGGCGGTGCTGTATGCCAATGCCTTCGATATCGATGTGTTTGTCAGACGCACGCTGGTCTATACACTGCTGACCGCTAT
>DASTKD010000611.1:0-3253 GCA_035716135.1 Ktedonobacteraceae bacterium | reverse complement strand
GCTCAGGGTGACAGCCGATGGGCGAACCTGGTCGGAAATAAGGAGAAGAAATCATGTCTGATACGACATCGCAACATACACATACTAATCAGCTTATACATGAGACCAGCCCCTATTTATTGCAGCACGCGCACAATCCGGTGGATTGGTACGCCTGGGGCGATGAGGCTTTGCAAAAGGCAAAGGAACTCGACAGGCCCATTTTGTTGAGCGTGGGCTATTCCGCCTGCCACTGGTGTCATGTGATGGAACGCGAATCCTTCGAAAATGAAGAGATCGCGCAAATTATGAACGAAAATTTTGTGTCGATCAAGGTTGACCGCGAGGAGCGGCCCGACATTGATGCCATTTATATGCAGGCGGTGCAGGCGCTTACCGGGCAGGGCGGCTGGCCCATGACCATGTTCCTGCTGCCCGATGGACGCCCTTTCTATGGCGGTACCTATTTTCCGCCGCGCGACCGCCAGTACGGGCGCGAAGTTATGCCGGGATTCCCGCGTGTGCTTTTGACGATGGCCGAAGCTTACGCGCAACACCACGAGCAGGTCGAGGAGCAGGCGGCGCAGATTGCGGACTTCCTGCAAAAGCGCAGTAGCTCGCCACTGGTCGCCAGAGGTGGCGCGGCTCCCAGCGGCGTGTTGCCGCTCGAGATGCTGGGCGCGGCCAGCCGCGAGCTGGCGTCGGAATATGACCCGGCGCATGGCGGGTTTGGCAACGCTCCCAAATTCCCCAATACGATGTCGCTGGAGTTTCTGTTGCGAATGCACCTGCATCGCGTGCGCGGCGAGATTGGCAGCAAGGCCACTCTTCCTGAAAAGGAGATCGTAGAGACCACGCTGCACAAAATGGCAAACGGCGGCATCTATGACCAGTTGGGCGGCGGCTTTCATCGCTACTCCGTCGATGCTCAATGGCTGACGCCGCACTTCGAGAAGATGCTGTACGATAATGCCCTGCTCGCGCGCGTCTATCTGCACGCCTATCTTTTGACCGGCGACCAGTTTTATCGCCGTGTCGTCGAAGAAACGCTGGACTACGTGGCGCGCGAGATGGTTTCGCCGGAGGGCGGTTTCTACTCCACGCAGGACGCCGATAGCGAGGGCGTAGAGGGCAAGTTTTTCACCTGGACGCCCGACGAGATCGAAGCCATTTTACCGGCAGAGGATGCCGCGCTTTTCATGCTCTATTACGATGTGACGAAACGCGGGAACTTCGAGGGGAAAAACATCTTGCATATCGAGCAGGATGCGCAAACGGTAGCCGACCAGGCGCAGGTAAGCCTGGAGCGTCTTCAAGAAGCGTTGCAACATGGGCGCGCCGCCCTCTTTCAAGCGCGCGAACGGCGGGTCAAGCCGGGGCGCGACGAGAAGATATTGACCTCGTGGAATGGCCTGATGCTGCGCAGTTTCGCAGAGGCCGCGCGCCACCTCGAACGCGCCGATTACCTGCAAATTGCCATCAAGAATGCCAGTTTTTTGCTTGAGCGCTTGCAGTCCGAGGGGCGCGTGCTGCGCACCTATAAGGATGGACGGGCCAAACTGAATGGCTACCTGGAAGATTACACCTTCCTGGCGGATGGTCTGTTGGTACTCTACGAAGCGGATTTCCAGCCGCGCTGGTTTGTGGAGGCGCGTCGTTTAATGGACGAGGCCATCCGGCTCTTTGCCGATGCGCAAAATGGCGGTTTCTTCGATACCGGCAGCGATCACGAAGAACTGGTCAGTCGTCCCAAAGATATTATGGATAATTCCATTCCGGCAGGCAACAGCATGGCTATCGATGTGTTGTTGCGCCTGGCAGCCTTCACAGGCGAGGAAGCCTATCGCCAGCGCGCCGACGACTACCTGCGCGCGCTGGCCGACATCATGGCGCAGCACCCGCAATCGTTCGGCCACGCGCTCGGCGCGCTCGACTTCGCCCTGTCGCCCGTCAAAGAGTTTGCCATCATTGGAGATGCACAGGCCAGTGACACCCATACGTTGTTGCGCGTCATCAACGCTCGTTTTCTCCCCAACAGCGTGCTGGCCTGCGCCGCTGCCGGAGATGCCGCCTCCACCAGCGCGGTGCCTCTGCTGGAAGATCGACCCATGCGTGAAGGCAAAGCCACCGCTTATGTGTGCCAGCACTTCGCCTGCCTCGCGCCCGTCACCACCCCGCAGGAATTAGAAAAATTGATATAACGTTTCGTAGTCATTGTAGGGGCGGGGGCGGATGTGGAGCGGGGTGGGGACCCTTGCGGTCGCCCTTGTTCTTTTCCTGTGGTATCAATTTAATCATTGACGTAGCGCATTTCGCCTTTGACATCGTGGCGGCAGAGTAGGCCGCTGCTCGCCAGGCGTTCAAGGGCGAGGATGGCGGCGGCGCGCTCTTTGCGCCCTGGCTCTTTTTTGGATGAGGGGGCGAAAGCCTGCGCGACCTCCTGGGGAGTGAAGACGGTCAGGTCGCTGGTATGTTCGTGCAGGTAGCTGGTTATCGACTCCTCGTACCATTTTACGAGATCGTGGGGCTTTTTACTGTGCGGGGGTGCGGGCTGGACAACTACCATGACGGGACAGGTGGCGAGATCGAGAATGCGCCGCGAAATGCTGCCCGCGAAGAAACGCCGCACATGCTGGCGCGTGCTATTCCCCTGGCTGCCGACGACGATCAGATCGACCTGTAACTCTTTTGCCACCCTGACGATCTCTTCCGCCGGTGTTCCCACGCGCAGCAATGTCTCGATTTGTTCCGGTTGGAGTCCGCGATTCTCCAATTCAACGCGCGCGCGGCGCAAGTTAAGGTCGCCCCAGGAGCGTTGATCGGAGGTGTAGGACGCTGGCTGCATATGGCCGACGTACATACCCGGCGCGGGCGAAGAGATGTTGGGAACAGGAATCACATGCAGGAGAATCAGGCGCACCTCTGGTATGGTCTGATCGATAAACTCGCAGACCGCGCGAAGCGCATGTTGCGTCGCAGGTGTAATTGGCGCATCGATCCCAAGCAAGATTTGCTTATTCATGGTCGTTCCCGTTTTTTTCACCTCGTAGGGAACATATCTATCCGACTAAATTATACCCTTTTTTGCTTTTCCCTACAAGTGGAACGCGATTTATCGTGCAGAATTTGTGAACGCTTGCTGTGGTGAGAGGGCAAGGCGACCGCAAGGGTCGCCTTGCCCTCTCACCACAGCAAGCGTTCACAAATTCTGCACGATAAATCGCGTTCCACTTGTAGGGAAAAGCAAAAAAGGGTATAATTTAGTCGGATAGAT
>DASTKD010000610.1:0-2787 GCA_035716135.1 Ktedonobacteraceae bacterium | reverse complement strand
TAGCTGAAAGGGTTGTACAGGCACAGGCTTTCCGGCGTATGGCCGGGGCTGGCAATTACGCGCCAATCGAGATGATTGGGCAGGCCGCTCACATCCTCCAGCCAGATGTCAACCAGTTGCGCCTGGCGCTCATAGGCAGGGGCGAAGAGGTCAAGATGATGCAGTACCCCCGGCAGGCGCGCCTGACTAAACATCTGACCCACGAAATGCGATACGCCCATCACGCCACCTACAGCCACTTCGCGCGCGATTTGTTGCGCGGCATTGCACGCCGCGATGGGTGCGCGCGTGGCTTTGCGCAGCGCATCCGCTCCAGCAGTATGATCGGGATGCAGGTGGGTCAGCACAATTAAATCGACATCTTCGGGTTTGCGATGCAGGAAACGTTGCAGGTAGGAGAGCAGCAATTGCGCGTTGAGGACGGAGCCGGGATCGACGACGACTATGCGCTCCTCGTTGATGAGATAGGTGTTCGCCATCGAAAAACGATCCGTGATGATATGCACATGACGCGCTCGCTCTGCCACAGGTTGAAATGGCTGCTGGCTTTCAATGGCAGTATCCAAATGATCCTCCCTCTGCATAAAACCTGTTCTATCCTACCATTTTGGGGGAGCGGCATTCAAGCCGAAAATTGGGCATATTTGTTATTTTATTTTAGAAAAGTATATGGTACAATTGATTGCGTGGTTAAGCATGAGCATCAGGTAGGAAATATCGAGGCCCTGGTTTCGCTCCGTCACCCGGAAACTGGTAAAACTGCCTTGCAGGAGAAGTCTAAAGACTTCCTTGACCACCCGGAGATACACAGTCTGCGCGCTGTTAAGCGCATTCATATCTCCTGACACGTCAACACATCACAACGCAACCATTTGTTGAGGCGGAGCGAAAATCAAAGAAGGGAACACCTACCCATGATGTCCAATGAGGGATACTCCGATCGTATCCTCACCTGCCGCGATTGCGGACAGGATTTCACGTTCACCGCAGGCGAGCAAGAGTTCTACGCGAGCCGCAACCTGACCAACGATCCCAGCCGTTGCCCGTCGTGCCGCGCGGCCCGTCGCAGTGGCGGCGGCAGCATGTCCGCGCCTCGCCCGCGCCAGAGCAGCGGCGAGTACTATGAGACGACCTGTGCCGACTGTGGCCGACCCACCTCCGTACCATTCATCCCCCGCGAAGACCGCCCGGTCTATTGCAGTGACTGCTTCCAGTTGCATCGCGCCCCCCGCTCCGGCGGACGCGGCGACTCGCGCGGCGGCTACAGCAGCAGCGGTGGCTATGGCGGCGGACGCAGTGGCGGACGCGACTCGCGCGGTGGCGGGCGCGACTCACGCGGCGGCGGGCGCGACCGCTGGTAATTGCCTGGAGGCACGCGCTAATCCGCGTCCATCAAGCATAGCCGAAACACAAAGAGGGCGACTTTTATGGTCGTCCTCTTTCCTTTCAAGCTCGGTGGGCTCATTCAAGCATGGAGCCTATTTCAAAATCTACAACCTTCTGAAATGTTGTGATAGAATTAGTTGTTCCGGTATGTCTCATTTTTTAGCGTGGAAGTGATATATGAGTAAGGCAGATAGTCTGGCTTTTGAGTTTGAATCAACGGTAAATTTTGTAGATGCTCAAACACGGCTCGAAGGCAGACCGCCAGGCGATAGGTTATTTCATGCACCACACCCTATTCCATATCAGGGCAGTAAGCGCAATTTAGCTCCAGAGATCCTTGCAAAAGTAAGCGACAGGAAGTTTCGTCGTTTATATGAGCCTTTTGCCGGGTCTGCCGCGATTACCATAACCGCTGCGAATATGAAGCTTGCGAACGAATATGTAATTAGCGATGCTCTCCAACCTTTGATGAGTATCTGGAATCAGATTTTATCTTCGCCTCATACACTTGCCAACGATTATGAAAGATTATGGTCTGAACAGTTGGTCAGTGATGCAAGCTACTACTACAAAGTACGCGATGACTTTAATCGTTTTCGTGAACCTGCTGCTTTATTGTATCTACTTGCTAGATGTGTAAAAAATGCGCTGCGCTTTAATCAACAGGGGGATTTTAATCAGTCATATGACAAACGCAGGTTGGGAATGCATCCCAACAAAATGCGTATCGAAATCCTCGGCGCATCACTACTCTTAGCTAAAAAAGCGAAAGCTCTAGGGGGCGAGTTCGAAGCCACTCTTGCTGAAGCAACCGCAGATGATCTGGTATATCTGGACCCGCCATATGAGGGTACATCCTCTGGCATAAATAAGCGCTATTATAAGGGCGTTGACCGAGACCGTCTTATCGCTACCCTGTGCGATCTTAATCAACGAGGTGTGCCATATCTCCTAAGCTACGACGGTTGTTGTGGTACCACAACTTACGGCTCCCCATTACCAGAGGATCTTCATTTAACGCATCTGGAGCTAGTTGCCGGTCGTTCCTCGCAGGCAACTTTGAGCGGGCGTTCGGAAATAACTGTTGAGTCATTGTACGTTTCTAGAAATCTTTTCTCCTCGTTTCGGCAATAGCACAAATCTCTTTCCTTAAATGACTTTTACTATTCGGGTGAATACTGCAAGTAGCTGATCTTTCTCCATCTATCATAGCTTTCATGAAGGATATACCCATCGGGTAACTGAATGCGGCAGTGTTCTCTGTGCGTGCGCAGCGTTTCTTCGGCTCGCGTGGTTCCTTCTGGAAAACAAATGATGCATTCTTCCCGGCTTTCTATGAAGGTACAGCCATGTCTTTGAAGGATGGTTTTGGCTTCTTCTATCAAAGGTGGAGTTATGAGT
>DASTKD010000609.1:0-5623 GCA_035716135.1 Ktedonobacteraceae bacterium | reverse complement strand
AAGTAGCGCACAAAATCGGCCCGCGCATCCACCACCAGCGCTTTGATTGCGCCAATTTGCTCCGCGCGCGCCACAATCGCGGGCAAGTCGCGGTCATTGCCGACATCGATAGTCAGCGTAATCACATCCAGATGATAGTGTTCTTTGATCCAGCGAATAGCGACCGAGGTATCCAACCCGCCAGAATATGCCAGTACAACGCTTGCCATTACATTGTTCCTTCCCGCGCTGGTGTGGTCTTGCCCACCAGCGCGTATTCCAGGGCGACCGCAAGGGTCGCCCCTACCCTGTACTTCTTCCCAGACTTTGGGTTTGAAGGCGACCGCAAGGGTCGCCCCTACCCTGTACTTCTTCCCGACTTTGGGGTTCGAAGGCGACCGCAAGGGTCGCCCCTACCCTATACTTCTTCCCGACTTTGGGGTTCGAAGGCGACCGCAAGGGTCGCCTCTACTATGAACGAGCCTGGGAAGCTACTTCCGTCGTCTTAGTAGAGGCGACCCTTGCGGTCGCCTTCGGGCCTTTTTACCAGCGCCTGTATTGCCGACTCGAAATGTTCTTTTTTAACATCCCACGCCTTTGAAATTTCTTGTAAGCTGGCCTGTAATCCATCCAGGCCCAGATTGCCGGCACCGCCCACATGACTACGCGCCTCAAGGCGCTTGACAAGCTGCTCCTCGCTCTCTACCGGAAATGGCAGTTTGCGCTCCAGTTGCGCGGTCACTTCGGCGGCCACGATGCGGTATGCATCGCGGAAAGGCAGCCCGGCGCTGGCGGTCAATTCGTAAGCGCGGTCGGCGGCGAACAGTTCGTAGGTGCAGGCAGCCAGCAGGCGTTCCTTATTGACTTCCAGGTTGCTCACGACCAGCGCGCACACATCCAGGCTTTCTTGAACCAGGTCTAACGCTTCCATAAAGGGGCGTTTGGTTTCCTGGTAATCCATGTTGTAGCCCGTCGGCAAACCGCTTACAATGCCCAGGATTTGCTGTTGCAACGCCAGCATGGTTTGCGTGCGAGCGCGTACCAGTTCCATCACGCCCAGATTGCGCTTCTGCGGCATTATGCTGCTGCCGGTACTCAGTTCCTGCGGTACAGAGAAAAAGCCGTATTCGACGGTGGTGAAAAGCAGGATGTCTTGCGCCATTTTGCTCAAATCAAGCATGATTTGCGCCAGTGCCTGTACGATAGCCGCTTCGATCTTGCCCCGGCTGTTTTGCGCGTACACCACGTTATGCTGCGCCGAGCGAAAACCGAGCAGTTGCGCGCAATACTCGCGGTCAATAGCAATCGGCACGCCGTAACCAGCAGCCGATCCCAGTGGCGAGCGGTCATTCAGAAAGTAGGCCGTTGCCAGCAACTGCTCGTCGTCCAGCAGCGCTTCCGCGAAGCTGGACGCCCACAGGCCAACCGAAGAGAGCATGGCGCGTTGCATATGCGTATAACCGGGCATGGGCATATGCTCGTGCTTCCCTGCAAACTCCAGTAATGTCTCGCACAGATTGCACAGCTTTTGTGCTACCCCGTGCAATTGTTCCTTGCCATACAGCCGCAAGTCTACCAGCACCTGGTCGTTGCGCGAGCGCGCCAGATGTATCTTCTTGCCAATTGGTCCCGCCGCTTCGGACAGGTAGTTCTCGACGCGCGTATGCACATCTTCGTCAGCCGGTGTGATGATGAACTGGTGCATGGCCTCCATCGTCAGAATGTCGCACAGGGTATTTTTCAATACCCCATGCTCGCTCTCGCTCAACGCGCCAATTTTCGTCAGCATGGCGACGTGGGCCAGCGATCCCCATACGTCATGGCGAATCAAACGCTGGTCAAGCCCACTGTTCTGTGCTGCCTCGTAGCTTTCCACCAGTTCATGCAGTTGATAGCCTTTTTGCCACAATTTTGTCATGATATTCAATCCTTGTACACACCCGCCGCCATAGCGTCGCGCCGCGCGATCAATTCGTAAGGGATGCCGCGCAGGTGAGCCGAGGGCGCGCTCTCCTTCTGGTTAAAGCTGGCGCTCTTGATCGAACGCACATCGGGGAAGAAGAGGCCGCTCTGTGACGAGCGCGACACAATATCGATGTTGCCCTTATACAGATCGATGGTATAGTGACCATTCACGACACTTTGCGTGGCAGCAATGAAAGCATCGATAGCGTTCTTCAAGGGGTGGAACCATTCGCCATGATAGACCATTCTGGACCAGTGCGCGTCCATCTGCCGCTTCAACTGGATTTCGTCTTTGGTCAGGCAAAATTGCTCCAGATCACGGTGTACTTTGAGCAGGATAGTGGAGGCGGGCGCTTCATAAATCTCGCGCGACTTCAGGCCCATGATGCCGTCCTCGAAGAGGTCGATCTTGCCGATACCGTTAGCTCCACCAATGACGTTCAGTTGCTCGATGATCTGGTCAAGCGGCAGCTTTGCGCCATTCAGGGCGACGGGCAGGCCGTTTTGCCATGTCAGGGTAATGGTGGTGGGTTTGTCGGGCGCTGCGGCGGGTGGCACCAGCCACAGCCAGATCGAGTCGGGCAGTTCCGTGCTGAGATCAATGCCGCCGCTGGCGATGGAACGGCACCACATGGTCTTATCGTCGCCCCCGGCAATCAGTTCTTCAACCGGAATGCCGAAATGCTCCATCAGCAATTGTTCTTCGCCGCGCGTCAGGTCAAAGTCGCGCACCGGCACAAAGATGTCCGTTCCTGGTGCGAACATACTGAAGACGTTGTGCATACGATACTGATCATTGCCCTTACCCGTCGAGCCTTCCATCAAGGCGTCGCACCCCAGTTCAAGCGCTTTCCGGGCGATTTTGGAGGCGATGAGTTGGCGGGTCATGGAGGTTGAGACGGGATAGCCGTTATAGTCCGAGTTGGCCTGAATTGCTTTACTGAGCCATTGTTCAGTAAATTCCTGCTTCGCGTCGATGACGAGCGGCTGAATGCCGAGTTTAGCGGCGCGTTCCGTACTCTCCTGCATCTCCTGTTCGCCCTGCCCCACGTCAACCGTGATGGCGGTCAACTGGCGCGCGTGATACTTCTCAGCCGAAAGCTTGACGCACAATGTGGAGTCGAGGCCGCCCGAATAGGCCAGGGCGATATGCTTGCCCTGTGGCACTTCAACGGACACAATTTTGCTCAATGCAAGTTCGAGCGCGCTACTGGTAACGACGGTCGTGGCGGGTGCCGGGTTGGTCTGGCTGCTAACTGCCATGCTGTGAAACTCCTTCAATCTGGTTTATTGAGGAAGGAGCCGGGCAATAAAAAACCCTCGCCCCTTCCCGAAACATTGAAGAAGGGACGAGAGCGATTGTACAAATACTCCCGTGGTGCCACCCTGTTTGTCTTCCCATCGATCACTTCGCGGAAAGACCACTTTTCGCGGTTATTCTCCTGCATGGGAACCACCCACCTGTTCCTACTTGCCCTCACGCGCCGTTACTTTTAGCGCAGCGCATAAAGGCTTTCTTCGGCCAGCCGCTCACGAATGCGTTCTGAGAAGGCCAATCCATTCCGAACTTCCACTCTGCTTCGGATCGCTGCCGGTCGCCCATCTCATACTATTTTCGCTCAACGCGGGTCAGTGTGTACGAAATTCACTTCTGTAAGCATACCAGCCCAAGAAGAGAATGTCAACGGCAATTTTTGTAGATTCTCTTAATCCATACCACTAATCCCACTGTCCTGTTATCCCCATTTTTGTGCAAATAGCCAGAGGGCTAAAGCTGCTTCCGGGTCGCAGCGATAATCAATGAACGTTTCCGCCAACGCCTCTTGTAAGGTATAGGTTCGCACACGAATTTCCTCCTGCTCATCCATCTCTAAGGGGTCCCATTCTAAATCATAGCCGACAAAAAGATGAACTTTGTGCGCCACATAGCCAGGATGGCTATGCATAGCCAACAATCGCTCTAATTTTCCTGCTCGATAGCCAATCTCCTGACGCAATTCCCGTTGTGCCTGCTTTTCAAGAGCTTCGGGAGCAGTCTCTTGCACTTTCCCCCCTGGTAATTTGAGTTGCCAGACACCCGCCCCTAGATCATATTCTTCCGCAAGCAAAATCATTTCCTGATACGCAACGGGTAAGATTAAGACGCTCTCTGGTCGTTCCACAATGTCGCGCAACATTTCTTTCCCGTCAGGCATCCGTAAATGGTATTGACGGACAGTAATGATCGGGCCTTGATAGACAACATGCTCGGCTATGGTAAATTCTCTTTTGACGGAGACAGCAGGTTTTCTCAGCATATTCGGAGAAAATGCTCCATAATTTTTTACGGTATGTTGTAGGGTATGCAGATGGATGAAAGGGCGCTTTCTCAAGCGAGCATAATTGGCGACATCCCCTGTCCCACCTCTGCCCTTCGGCGGCAATCCATTCCAGGCGAGGACTAGCAGATCACACTGCTCGACAAGCCATTCACCGGCAGCCAGATAAGCATCGTCAGAACAGGCATCGGCTGGAAGGCGATGAACAACTTGAGCATGATGCAGAAGCTGGTGATAGACCTCGCGTGCTTCATCAGTCGGGAAAATAGCTTCATAAGATGTGCAAGGAATGACGGCTTCAAAAGGAATATCCTCTTCGAGAGCTATTTGGACGAATAATTGATCGGCTCCCATCGCTAGAGCAGCGTAGAGCATCAGATCAAATCCTTGCTGTTGATAGGAGCGCAGGAGCGTGCGGAATTGCTCTTGCACAAAATCATGAGTCGAACGGTCTGCAAGTTGTTGATGTCCACTCACACCTATGCGTAACTGTAGTTTTTCCATCAAGGTCTTCACCCTCATTTTTCCTGGCAAGTATATTTTATCCGTTAAAAAGAGTATACTTCACCAAATAGCACGATGACAGGGTGATCGGCACTATTTTCCTGTTGTGCTGGTATCAGACCATTCTGTATGGTAAACTCTTGTATAGATGCAATTTTTGAGAACAGGGCAATAACAATTATGCAATACCGATGGTAAGGCAGGAAATGTATGCATAACACGCCGCATCAAGGCAAAATCATCCAGACCTATCGCGGTCTGCGGGAAGGACTCTCTCAAGAAGAGTTGGGTCAACGCATTGGCAGGAGTCGAAGAACAATTGTGACGGTTGAGCAATCTGCTTATATCCATGATGCCAAATTGCGTCGAACCTTAGCATGGGCATTACACATTCCACATGAACTGCTCGACCTTCCAGAGAATACCATTGCGGATATGCCCATCTTTCATCCACTTGAAGAGTCCCTGATAAAGGATACGAAGCCTCTAAGTCGCGCATCTTTTGAGACGTTCAGCGAAAATTTACGGATGCATTTGAATCTTTACTATCCTGGCAGTGCAGTTGCTGCTGATGAAAATTTAAATACCCATATTAAGCGACTAACTCAGATGGTCAAAACATGCCACTCTAAAGACCTCCATCATCTGCAAGCACTGGTGAGCCACAACTATCAGATAAAAGGCTTGATTGCTCGTGACCAGCTCGACTTTGAGGTTGCGCAGCAGTGTTTTCAACAAGCCTCTCTCTTTGCACAACAGGGCAATAACCCCGATCTGAATGCCTTAGCAATGGGTCGTTTAGCAGTGGTTCATCTCCTGCAAAACCACATGGATCAGGCATCACAGCTTTATGAAAC
>DASTKD010000608.1:0-3144 GCA_035716135.1 Ktedonobacteraceae bacterium | reverse complement strand
GCATATAGAGATCCTTCGCTGCGCTCAGGATGACAGCGGGCGACGGATGATAAATGGCGGATAGTGCTTGCCGCCGCCCTGGCTAGTGTGCTACCGGCATTACGAACCCAGCACCTGTGAACCCCAGTTGTTGGTAACGATGGTTGACGCTGCATCCAGTTGACTGATGCTCGGGAACTTGATATTGGCATATTGCGAGGCAGGAGGCAGTTTTGCCGCCAGGTCCGCCGGCACTTTGTTCTGAGAAACGAGCGTCTGGTAACGCGCCGGGTGCGCATAGCCCTTCAGGTAGAAGAGTTGTCCCTCGTCGGAAAAGATGTACTCCATCCATAAGCGAGCAGCGAAAGGATTGGGCGCGGTCTTGTTCACGATGGAGACATAGGGGCCGGCCAGCGAGCCATCCGAGGGAATGACGACCGACAGATTCGGTTTGCCCGCGAGCTGGTCGCGGAAGCCCAGTCCCAGGTAGTCCCACATGACGGCGATAGCGACTTCGCCTTTCGAGACATTGGCGACGCTGGAACGCGCAACAGTGAAGTTGCCGTTTTTCTTCAATTTGGCGAAGAAGTCGATGCCGGGTTGGATATTATCCAGGCTGCCGCCGTTGGCGAGCGAAGCGGAATAGACCGCCAGGAATGCGTCGTTGGCCTGCCGGGGGTCGCCATCGATGCCGACCATGTTCTTATAGCTATTGCTGAGCAGGTCGGCGAAGGAGGCCGGGGGATTCTTGACGATATCGGTGTTGATGACGAAAGCCTGCGCGCCGTAGTACTCGGTACACCAGTTGCCATCCGGGTCCTTGAGGCTGGCATCGATGTCATTCCAGTGCGAGTGCTTGTACGGCGTCACCAGCCCCTGCTGAACAGCCTGGGGGCCAAACTTGAAGCCGACATCGCCAATATCGCCGTGTGGATGGGTTTTGGAGTTCTTGAAAACCACCAGTTCCTGCGCCGAGGAATACTCCGCCTCGACTTTGTACTGCACAGGTATGCCATAGTTTTTGGTGTAGCCGGCCAAAATATCGGCGTAGTCGGCCCATTCGGGCGGGATGCCGATGGCCTGCAACTGGCCCTCAGTCTTGGCATGCGACATCAAAGTAGGCAAATCGATGGGGCCTGCCATGTTGACGGTGGGCGTGGGTGTCGTGCCGCCGCCGCTCGTGCCGCCACATGCCTCGAGGAAGGCCGAGAGCGCGGCACCGGAAAGACCGATTGCGCCAGCCCGCTTCATAAATTCGCGGCGATTATGCGGGGAAAATAACGGGTCGAATAGCTCACGTTCCTGGCTACTCATGTTGTGTACCTCCATGTGCCTGAATGATCTGGTCAGCCTGACAATGCTAAAAAACGCACTTCGCAGACAGTACAGCAAGTAAAGAGATGAAGCTCATCCCTACAAGTAGTACGTCGAAAATCACTCGTTTCTTACAGGCAAAAAAAGAAGTTGGCGGTTGGTACCCTGCCTCATCTTTACATAAGGATGAGATATATGTAGAGAGTGTAACAGGTACAACATTGGCTGACAAGGTACATTCTACACATATGCCGACATGCTATAATTTATGTATGTTCTCGAATCGCACTGTTCAACATTTTCGAAGCGTTCAGCATTTACTGGACAAGCTAGACCCGCAGGCAAAACCCCAGGTGTATGCTGTGGCAGGTTCTCCCACGCCACAAGGGGACATTATTGTCTTCCCAGGCTCGTTTAATCCTCCGACGACCGCGCATCTGGCGATGTTGAAGCAGGCGCGGCAGTTTGGGCGTTTGCACGGCGGGATGTGCGTCTACGCTGCTATGAGCAAACGTACCACCGATAAGGAAACGGTAGAGCGCCCTTTGCTGGTTGACCGTATTCTCTTGCTGGATACAGTGTTGCATAACCATGCGCGCGACATCGGCATTTTGCTTTTTAACCGGGGATTATATGTAGAGCAGGCCGAAGCGGTACGCACAACCTTTAACGAGGTCAAGCAGTTCTACTTTTTGCTTGGCTTCGATAAGATCGTGCAAATATTCGATCCTCGCTACTATGAAAACCGCGATAAAGCGTTGCGTGAACTCTTCGCGCTGGCAGAGATTCTGGTCGCGCCGCGCGCCGGATCAGGCTTTGCTGAACTAAACGCGCTACTGGCTCAACCTGAAAACGCGCCTTTCGCCAGGCATGTGCATCTCCTCCCCTTGAAAGATAGTTACCGCGATATTTCTTCCAGCCGCATCCGCCAGGGCGCAGCCGCTCATGAACAAGATGTGCCGCCAGAAGTGTGCCGCTTCATACGCGATACGGGTGCTTATGCCCCGCCAGAGCAATTAGCTGACGACTCGACGAGAGACGTTTATGGGGAACGCGTGGAGGAAATCAGGAAGGCGATTCACGCGGGCGAGGAACCTGTATAGGGATGCGATCATAACTACCCCCATTTTCAGATCGGCACTGCTGCTCTCTTTCTGCGCAAGAGTACTATTCGATTTAACCCTCCCCAGACAATCTTTGCGGAACTCACGTTTCTGCGCGCCCTCGATGCAGTAGAGGGAGACAGGCTGGAACAGACCGGATCGTCACGTCATTGCCTCCTTTTGACGTGGGTGAGCTGTAAGTCGAAAGACCTGGTGGAAATAGAGCTTCTGCCAGATACGCAGAACGCTGTGAGTACCTATACTTGCGGTATCGATAGTAAAGGTCCGACGAAACGGAAAAGGAAGGACAAGTCCATGAACCTGCAGATGCAGGCGCAAGCACAATGGGAATGGTTGCGAACCGCTTGCCCACTGTCGATATTGTTCATTTTCCGCATCGTCCTGTGAGGAGTCTCGTCCAACGAGACACATTTAACAGCCTCGTCATGCGCGGCGGTGTCCCGCAGGTGAGCACGTCAAGAAAGAGGTAACAACTATGCACAAGCGCACTATCACCAAATGGTGGATATGGGGGTTGGGCATTCAGGTGGCCGGAGTGATTCTGTCCACAGTCATGGCCCTCGTGATGACGGCCCATATCGTCGACCTCACCACCGGCAACCGGGACTTTGTTCCCGACAGCTTCTTCTGGACAACGATCGGCCTGATGATTCTGGGCGGCATCGTCTTTTGCGGTGGGTCCATCGTCCAGCTGGTCGCCCAGATTGGAGCCATATTCAACACCCAC
>DASTKD010000607.1:0-4019 GCA_035716135.1 Ktedonobacteraceae bacterium | reverse complement strand
GCGGGTGATGGTTTTATGAACGCAGGCAACGGCTTTGTCCAGAGCGATAACGGCGGAGATACCTGGTACCGGCCCGGTGAAGGACTCAACCACCATTACCTGTGGAGTGTCGCGGTTGATCCCGCCGATCCAGACACGCTTGTCATATCGGCGGCACACGGCCCACAGCAAGCACACAATCCCATGAGCGCGGAGTCAGCAGTGTACCGCCGCAGCCATAACAGTCCCTGGCAACAGATACGAGCTGGTTTGCCCGGAGAAAAGGGATTACTGACCTGTGTATTGACCGCCAATCCAGCCGAACCGGGAGTCTTTTACGCTGGCAGCAATAAGGGCATTTTCCGCTCCGCCGATGCAGGTGTGAGTTGGGAAGAACTACCTGTTCACTGGCCGGACCATTTCCAGATGGGACGTGTCCATGCGCTTGCGGTGGTAGAAGAATAGAACTATGCTAATCCTGGCTCTTGTCCTCTGGTTGGGATAGCTCGACGACAAGATAGGTTATATTATCCCACGCATTGTGGATACCGATGAACAGGAGCAGAACCGTAGCAGCGCCGGTGACGAACAGCACCAGTGCCGAATCGGCTGGGAGCAGAATCGCCGCGACGAGCAGCGCGGTATAGGAGACGAGCGGAAAAACCGTATGAAACAACCAGTCTTCCAGTACCGGTGTATAGTCAGTCTGGCGGCGCGCCCGCCGTGCTACTCTGGCGACGTAGATTATTCCCCACAGGCCGCAGAGGCCGAGCGGCAGGCTGGCATTCCAGAGCGCCTGCCAGGGCGCGCAGAGAATCGCGGCGACGAGCAGCGCGGCTCCAAAATGCACAACGTTTGGCGTACTGAAGGCCGCAATCGGCTCACTCGATCTGCGCATCCGAGTTCCCGCGATCAAGGTGATGACGACGAACATCAATCCCGTTAGCGCCCCGGCAGAGGAGCCGATGATAACATAAAAGTTTTGCCAGGCGGTAAGTATCGACACCGTAGTCTCTTGCACGGTGAATTCCCCTTTCGATGGACATACTCTTCATACTATCACATCTCTCAGCAGCGAGGAAGCAACATGTCATTCTGAGCGAAGCGAAGAATCTCCGTTCCGGCGTAAGAGATTCTGAGCGAAGCGAAGAATGACAGGATTTGGGGTTTGCGCTTTTCAGAAAAACCACACATGTAAGAGGACTCACACCCATCCCGCCAATCATTGTGGTAGAGTATTACTAGCTGATATTCATACATCTCTAGTGACCGCGAGAGGAGAAGGATCATGCCCCGGATCGCTATCGTCGGAGCGGGAATTGCGGGACTCAATGCGGCTGTGACCTTGCAGGACACCGGTCTCTCGTGCAGCATTTACGAAGCGTCCGATCGCATCGGCGGTCGGATGCACTCCGATGCCATCACCTGGGCCGATGGCATGGTTAGCGAGTGGTGCGGCGAGTTCATCGATGGCGACCATGAGACCCTGCACCGGCTAATCAAACGCTTCGGCCTCAAAACGGTTGATCTGGGGCTGTCAAGAGGGGATCGCGCGCAAAGCGTCATGTATTTGTGCGACCGCTATTATGGCGCGGACGAACTGGCGAGGGATTGGCAGGCGCTCGCTCCTCTCTTGCAGCGGCAGACGCAGGAGGTCGGCTTCCCCACGACCTACGCTCACTATACCGAGACGGGGTACCGGCTTGACCATCTGAGTGTGTATGATTGGATTGAGCAGTATGTCGAAGGTGGACACAACGGGCCGGTGGGCCACCTGCTGGAGAACGCCTGTAGCGGGTACTTCGGCCTGGATACGCGCGAGCAGAGTTCTCTTAACCTGCTCTCTCTATTCGGCTCGCGCGACTCGTCGGACACTTCCCGACCGCTACAGGGAAGTTGCAAAATCGTGGGTGGGAACCAGCAACTGCCGCTCGCCCTGGCTCGCAGCTTGCCGGATGGTTGTATCCACCTGCGCCATCAATTGGTGGCGCTCGAACGGAACGGCGACGATTCGCTCACCCTGACGTTTGCTACCGCCGCTGGCTCATCAGAAGTGCGATGCGAACGAGCCATCCTCACGCTGCCTTTCAGCGCCCTGCGCCGGGTCGATTACAGGCGAGCCGGGTTTGATCCCTTAAAGCAAGTTGCCATCGAACAACTGGGCTATGGCACGATCTCCAAACTCTTCTTGCAATTCGACATGCCGTACTGGTACGAGGATGGCCCCTGGCCCCACCCACACAGCGGCTTTATCATCACGGACCTGGATATACAGACGCTCTGGGACGCTTCCAGCGGTCAAACAGGCTCAAGTGGTTTGCTCGTCGATTATACGAGCGGGCAGAGAGGGGCCGCTTACGCGCCACCAGCAGCCTATTCCACTACCAGTGACTCCGCGCACATCCAGCGCTATGCCCGGAACTGCCTGCAGCAATTGGAGCGCGTCTTCCCTGGCATCAGCGCCCACTATAGCGGTAGAGCGGCGTTGAGCTACCCCACCGGCGATCCCTATCTTCTCGGCAGCTACTCCTGCTGGCGCGTCGGGCAATGTACCCACTTCGGCGGCTACGAAGGCGTGCGCCAGGGACCTGTTCACTTCGCGGGCGAACATTGCTCGGTCGAGTTCCAGGGCTTTATGGAAGGCGCGGCCAGGGAGGGCGCGCGTGCCGCTCGAGAGATCGCGCAGGATTTGGGCGATCTCTCTAGTAAGTAAAGTAGTGTTATGCCCGGCAGAAAGAAATCAGCTTGTATGGTGCCTGAATCCATGCAAGAAACTCCTGTAGATAGTGCGTCATAAAAATTTGATAAAGGCGTTTTGGAACGTTTAGTATATATCACGCAATCTTGTGACTGATTTGGGATCGGTAATAGATTTTGATGCTGGTCTGACGCTGTTTTTCCAGAGGTTCGAGGAGCGTATTGGTAAATTGCTCGAAACCGACCCTTTACAATGTATTCCTGCTGCTATATTTGAACACGTTGCCTCCAGGTAGCTTGACTTCCCCTCTAGACTTTATGTGGTACACTACCATCGTATACATTCTCCTTATCAAATCATCGAACTGTTCAGCTAAAGGACCTGCAAGATTGGCAACAGCACGTATTCCGTTTGAAAAATTGACTGCTATTCACCCAAATCGCCGTATTACTCTGGAGACTGGTGCCGCACCGCTGGCTCCGCGCCTCATTGATCTGTTTGTGCCGCTGGGTTTTGGGCAACGCGCCTTGATCGTCGCGCCCCCGCAGGCGGGCAAAACTACTATTTTGCGGCAAACAGCGGCAGCCATCCTCAAGAATTATCCCGACGCGCTCTTATTTTTGTGTCTCGTCGATGAACGCCCGGAGGAAGTGACCGAATGGCGCACAGAGGTACAGGGAGCAAATGTTAAGCTCTACGCTTCTAGCTTCGATCAACAATTGAGCCGGCATGGGCGCATGGTTGAGCAGGCTATGCACGATGCGAAAGTTCAGGTGGAGCAGGGGCGCGATGTGATTATCCTGCTCGACTCGCTCACACGTCTGGCGCGCGCCCATAATTTGAGCAGCGATATGTGGGACGGGCCGCGCAATCAACGCGGCGGTAGTCGTACCCTCTCAGGCGGCATCGACGCCCGCGCCTTAGAGGTTGGCAGGCGGGTCTTCGGCGCGGCTCGCGCCATCGAAGAGGGCGGCAGCCTGACCATCGTTGCCAGTTGCCTGGTTGAGACGGGCAGCCGCCTCGATGAAGTCGTGTACGAAGAGTTTAAGGGGACGGGCAACCTGGAGATTCGCCTCTCGCGTGAGCTGGCCGACCGCCGCATCTTCCCCGCCATCGACCTCGCCGCGTCCAGTACGCGCCACGAGGAGCGCCTGCTTTCCGAACAAGAACAGAAAGCGATGGCCCTGATGCGGCGCAAAGTAGCCGACCTGCCCAAACGCGAAATCACTGAGCAAGTGCTGCGCCTGATAGAAAAAACCCCATCCAACGCCCAGCTAGTCGAAGCAGTTATCAAACAATGGTAAAATAGAATAAACAGAATGATACAAGCGCCACGCCGTCG
>DASTKD010000606.1:0-4841 GCA_035716135.1 Ktedonobacteraceae bacterium | reverse complement strand
AATTCCAGATCATTATAAGTCATGCCCAGTTGAAAGGATACATCCGGCGCGTCCGGTCGCAGCGCAATAGCTTTCTCAAAGCATTCCGCCGCCAGTTTCATCTGCTCATTGAACTGCTTTGTATCCTTGTTTTTCAACGTTTGCCCGTACTGGCGATAGGCGCGGCCAAGATTATACTGCACATCATAGGTTGGCGTGGCAGTACCCTGCGCCAGCTTGAACTGGTTCACCGCTTCGGCGTATTGTTTATTGTTGAGAAATTGTAACCCTATGCGATAGGTCGTTTGCGGGTCCTTGTTCGGGCTGTTGGCCGGGACAACCGGCGGCGGCGCTGGCCGCACGTATGGCCGCGCCTGGCGTGCCAGAATGGGCGAGCGCGGAGCTGAGGCCGCGATGGAGGAGGATGGTCGCGCTGAGTTCGATGCTCTCACCTGTGGAGGCACGCGAATCGCTCCCTGTGTCAGCGGCTGCCCGTCTCTCTTGCAGAACTTCGCCCCCGGTCGATTGTAAAATCCGCATTTCGGGCAGACCACCTCCGCGCCATTGGCGGGTGCGGGTGACGCCGGGACAATAATCGTCGCGTTGGGCGAGATAGCCGGAATCTGAATGGTGGTTGGCGCGGCCTGCGCTACATTCGACAGGCAATGCTGTAACGCCACGCGCATTGCCTCGGCATTCTGAAAGCGCTGCGCCGGATCAAATTGCATGGCCTTGATAATGACCTGCTCGGTCGGGCTGACGTACTTGCCATTCAGCAGTACGGTATGCAGGCGTGGATTCTTCGCCAGAATGCTTCCCACCGCCGGCGTCTGGATCGGCTCCGGCTCCTGGTTCGTCAGCAGGTGATACATCGTCGCGCCCAGCGAATAGATGTCCGAGCGCGCGTCGGTCTGCACCAGTTTGCCAGGACTTTGCGCTGAGCGCCGTTGTCCCGGCCCCGTAACGGACCCCAGGTGTTCCGGCGAAGCGTAGGAAATCGTTCCTAGGTTCTCCGTATTGGTCTTCTTATTGGGATTCCAGCGGCGCGCGATGCCGAAGTCGATCAGGAACACGTCGTTTTCCGCCGTTACCATGATATTGCCCGGCTTCAAATCGCGCAGGATAATGGGCGGCGTGCGCGTATGAATATACGTCAGCGCCTCGCATACCATCATCATCCAGCGAATCACCGTATTCTCGTCGAGCGGCGAGCGGCTATCTTCCAGAATCTTTTCCAGGCTGCGTCCCGGCACAAACTCCATCACAAAGTAGTAGCGGCCACCCTCCTGGAAATCTAGAATCAAGGAGGGGATACGCGGGTGTTTCAGGTTGTACAGCAGGTCAATCTCTTTATTAAAACGCTCAATCGCTGATTTGCGCTCGTCCTCCGTCGTATTCGCCTCGATCAGCAATTCTTTGACCGCGCGAAAATACCCTGGCCTGTCCACCTGCTCCACTTTATACACCGTTCCCATGCCGCCCACGCCAAGCACACCCACGATCTTAAATTTTCTATCCAGAATCGTCCCCACTGGAAGGGCTTCTAGAGGCATACCAAAACATCCTTATTATTACCAGCGCGGGAACAGAGCCGCCGCCCTGGCTTCGTATCTTATTCCGGCAAATCAGCTCGCCTTACCGCGCCCGCACCTGTACCACAATCGCCGTAATATTATCTTCTCCCCCGCGCTCGTTCGCTTTGTCAATCAAGCAATCGCACAAACGCTGAGGGTCATCTTCTTTTTTCAAAAGCGCTATCAGTTCCGCGCGCCGTACCATCTCCCATAAGCCATCCGAGCAGAGCAACAATGTATCTCCATCCTGCAAGCGCTCATGAAACACGTCCGGCTCCACGTTCTTGTGTCCCGCGCCCAGCGACCTGTAAATCAGATTGCGCTGTGGGTGCGTATACACGTCTTCCGGCTCGATCTGCTTCTCTTCTACCAACCGTTGCACCAACGAATGATCGCGGGTCAGCGCCGTCAGTTCTCCGTCGCGCCAGAGATAGGTGCGGCTATCTCCCACATTCACAATAAATGCCTGGTCGTCCTGCACCAATGCTGAAGTCACCGTACAGCCCAGGCCGCGCGCGCCCGACTGCTCCTCGCCGTAGCTCAAGATGGCCCGGTTGGCCGCGCGGATAGCGGCCTTGAGCGCGTCCTCAATGGTCTTAATGCCCGGCGTCTCGGCCAGTTTGCGCGTCTTTTGTTGCTTCGCGCTTAGTTCATGGGCTTTGGTCGCATCCAGTTTGATGGTTGCATCGTCGGAGGCTGGCGTCAGCAAAATGGTGGACTCATCGGCAATCGGCCTCAGCATAATAGTAGGCTGGTCCGCAACCGGCACCAGAAAACTCTTGAGCGACTCGCTGATCTTTTGTACCGCCAGCTTGCTCGCAACCTCTCCCGCCCGATACCCTCCCATCCCATCGGCCACAATAAACAGACCTCGCTCTTGCTCTTCTGAGATTTGCAAATAGGGGCTATCCTCGTTTTGCTCACGTTGGCGACCGACATCAGTCTTCGCAGCAGCTCGTAATTTCAGTGACATATATGCATTCCTCACACCCGTCTGGGCAACGTTCATTTTAATCCTCAATATATCATAAACAGGCAGAAATAGGCAGATTTTGTGACATATTTTATTATAATTTATATACGTGGTGAGCAATTAAAGGTTGCGTTAAGCAGGGAACGCCTGCCAGAGACATCGTTACTGCCTTTGCAGGCGTTCAATAATATCTTTGAGCCTGCGTGTCTCTAGCTGGTGCTGCTCTTGCATTCGTTGCAATTCGCGTTCCAGGTCCTGCTGCATCTGCTCCATGCGGTCTTTCATATGCAGGATGGCCTCCACGCCCGCCAGATTGACCCCTAAATCGCGCATCAGCCGCCGGATATGCGTGACCCGCTCAATGTCGCGGTCGGAATACAGACGCGGGCTATGCGGACTCTGCCCTTTACGCGCGGGCGAGATCAATCCCAGACGCTCATAATGGCGCAGCGTCTGCTCATGCACATCAGCTTTGATGGCCGCCACGCTGATTACGTACCACGCGCCGTCTTTCTCGTCCACGATCTTGCTCTCCTTTTTTCAAAATGTCTGGTCTTCCAGCCTACACGTAGGACGCGCCGCGCATCCGCGCGAGTTGTTCAAACAACTCGCGTTCCTCCTCGCTCAAATGCATGGGCAATACTACCTTCACGCGCGCGAAGAGGTTGCCGCTGCCATCACCGCGCAGGCGCGGCATCCCCTTGCCGCCCAGGCGGAACACGCGCCCGTTTTGCGTCTCTGGCGGAATCGTCAGTACCAGTTTGCGCCCGTCGGGCAACGTTACCTGCGCCTCGCCGCCCAGCATGGCCGTGACCAGTTCGACTTCGCAATCCAGCGAGAGGTCGTCGCCCTTGCGTTCGTACAGCGCGTCCGGCTTGACGCTAATCACCAGGTAGAGGTCGCCGCGTGGGCCACCGGCGGTGCCGGGCTGGCCCTCGCTTGCCACGCGAATGCGCGAGCCGTTCTCCACGCCCGCCGGAATCTTCACCTGGATGCGTTTGCTGCGCGCCAGTTGCCCCTGTCCGTTGCAATTCGCGCAGAGCTTGCCTGCCACCTCGCCCGTGCCGCGACAGAAGGCGCAGGTTTCGGTGGACTGGATGGTATATGTGCGCGTCCCTCCGGTATAGGCTTCTTGCAGCGTCACCTCGACCGGCTGCTCGATATTATCGCCCGCGCGCCGCCGGGGGTCTTCGCGCATCCGCGTTCCACCCGCGCCCGCGCCAGAGCGTCCAAATAGCGTCTCGAAAAATTCCGAAAAGTTTGAATCGAAGCCGCCAGAGGCACCCGGAAAGCCGTAACTGCGCCGTCCCGCCCCGGATGGCGGGCCAAATTGCTCTTGCCAGTTGGGGCCAAGCGTGTCATACTTGCGGCGTTTATCGGTGTCCGAGAGTACTTCGTAGGCTTCGTTGATTTCCTTGAACTTCTCTTCTGCCTTCTTATCGCCGGGATTGACATCCGGGTGATACTTACGCGCCAGTTTGCGAAACGCCTTCTTGATGTCGTCCACGCTCGCGCTTTTCGAGACACCCAGCACCTTATAATAATCCTTATAATCCATGTCCTGCCCCTTTTTACGACGCAACGGCGCGGCGTTTACATCTGGGTTTCCGAATTGCCCGCGCTCACCTTGACGCGGGCCGCGCGTAGCGTCTCATTGCCCATTTTATAGCCTTTCAGCACCTCTTCAACAATCGTATCTTCCGGCTGATCGCTGTTCTCTACCAGTTCAATTGCCTCGTGCTCGTAAGGATTGAGCCGTTCGCCCACCGTCGCAATGGGCGTCAGTCCCTCACCCTTCATCACTTCGTTCATCTGCCACATGAGCATCCGCAGGGTTTGCTGCAACGCCTGGCGATCCATGGTCTCCTGGTAGGCCAGGGCGCGCTCGACATTGTCCATCACCCCTAAGATCTTCAGGATTAACTCTTTCTTCTCGCGCTGCACGCGCTCCTGGGCGTTGCGCTCCTGGCGTTTGCGGAAATTGTCCATATCGGCGCGCTCGCGCAAAAATTTATCCTTAAACTCCGCCGCCGCCTGCTTCGCCTGCGCAAGCTGTTTTCCCAGTTCCTCGACGCGGCTATTTTCAGCAACTGCCGGGTTCGCCTCAACAATCTGCTCTTCAGTTGCCTGCTCTTGCTCTTCCTGCTTCTCTTGAGATTCTTCCATACGATACTCACGCTCCTTCTCTATCATCAACGTCATCTTACGATGCGAATTTTACTGTGCCTCTAGTATAAACTTTGAGTCTATCACTGTCAAGTTAGTAGGAAGGCTCGAATGCGGAGTACCCCCGTGCATGGTCATGACCATGCACG
>DASTKD010000605.1:0-5374 GCA_035716135.1 Ktedonobacteraceae bacterium | reverse complement strand
GTGTTAGACTACCCAGACCCTCACGAGCCAGAGCCAAAAGTGCTGATCGGTCCTTGCATTACGGTATTACTCCTGGTGTTAGACTACCCAGACCCTCACGAGCCAGAGAAAAATCTTGCGTATATTGCCCCACGCGGATATGATGCGTCACACTGGTAACATAGTAATTGCCGTCGTAGCTGAAACCCACACCGCGCACGCCGACAATGCCAGGGGCCATCAAAATAGCGCCATAGCGCAAAACATCCAGTGTTCCGCTTGCCGTTACCACAGAATCGGTAGATTGATCGGTAATGGCCTGCGCGCGCGCCAGCGCATCAATGTAGCTCGACCCCTGGTAATCGAGCAATTGTTTGCGCACGAACGGCTGATTGAAAACCAGCGGCGGTTTACCGGACAAAGGCGGCACGCGCGTGCTGGTCAGGGTAAGTACCGGAAGAATGCTTTCCGATGTTTCGTCAGAGACATAGCCGTAGACCTGCACGGGGCCACCGGAAGACAGGGCATTGTAGCTAAAGTTGATGGATTGTACGTTCGTTTCCGGCCCCGCATCAACCGTCAGAGCCTTTTGTGGCACACCGATACGGCTGGCAGGCCCCCAGTACGCGGTATTCAGCATGGGAGCCAGCCCCGGCTGAATGAAAAAGACGTAGCCATGCTCCGCCGCAAGTGAAGCGAGGTATTGCTTATCGGTGGTATTTTGCTGCGGGATACGCTCGGCCGGCAACGAAATCGCCCCGGAAAGCGGAGGGATGACCAGGGGTGTGATGCCAAAACCCGCGTACTTGAGCAGGATAGCCAGCGCGATGGCATCATCTCCCATACCCGGATATTCCAGGGAAAGATCGTAGATGTCCATCAACAGGCTGACGTCTTCGCCCGTGACGGTCAGCATCATGGCCCCACTTTGATCGTAGGAGAACTGGTGCTGCGTGATGATGCCATCCATCACGACGCGCGGCGTGGCGCTGAGCGTCACGCAGATAACGACCCGGCTGCCGGGTTGCAACAGATCGCCGGTCATCAAGGCAAAGTCGGGACTCATATAGGGAGACCGTTCTATCTGAAAGCTCATCTGGAAACCAGTTGTCTCGCTTTGCGTAATATCGATGCTTTGCAGCGCGGTCATCAGTGATTGCGGCGCTGGTTGAGGCACCGCTCGCCCGATCCATAACTGCAACTGGATGCTTGTTATGCTCATGAAGGTTCCTGAAACTGCGGCGGCGAGACGCGCAGGACGTTCCCAATCTGATCGGTCAGCGCAAAGGGATTCATGGCGTTATTGGCATCGCAGATGCGCCAGAAGTGTTCGGGCGCGTTCAGTGTGCGGGCCGCGATCAAGTCCAGGCGATCGCCGGCCATCACCGTGACTTCGGTGAGCAATGGCATTTGCATACCTTGCGGCAAAAAGCGCCGCCGTTTATAAGAAACAGGGTGTCCATGCCCATCAACGTAAACGGCATCATCAAGAGGATAATAGCGACTGGTAGGGTCAAACAATGTCGTCACCTCCTTCTATGCTAGAAAAATCGGCTAGATTGCACGCCAGTAGCGCCAGAATTTGTCGGCCCCTGCGCCGCCATCGATTCCTTCGATTGCTGATATGCCAGGAACAGGTTGTAACCCTTCGTGTTGGGAGCGAGATCAGAGTAGCTGAGCGCCCGCAGACTGAGCGAGAGGGTTGCCCGGATGGGATTGAGTTCGGCGTCAAACAGTTCCTCGCTAACCGAGAGGCTAGTTATGCGAACGGGCAACACGCGGTTTGGCCCCCACACAAAGAGCGTCAGGGGCGCGACCAGCGGCGCAATCTCCAGCGTTCCAGTTGCCAGCAACGCATCGTTCTGGACGACTTGCTGGCTGGCGGGATAGGCGAGCAGTTCAAGCAGAGCCAATTGCGGGTAGATACCCGCGTTCGCGGCGTTGCTGTCTCCCTGTTCCAGGGCATCTATGGCATCGATATACACCTCGAGTTCGATGGTCTCTACCGGCGCTCCGATATAGCGCACAGCCTGAGAGCGTTCCCCCTGATCGCCCCCGCTTGTCTGCGGTTGCAACGAGCGTTTGACCGTTTCAGGATTATAGAGAAACGCAATCGTTTGCGGCTGCGGATTTGTCTCGCTAATGACGACAATCGCGCCTTTGAATATGCGTGGGCCATGCGGATAAGTAGGCATGGATACACCCCTTTCCTATTTCTCCTGTTTGTTCGTAAGGTTCCCGCAGACGCCGCGAGCGATCTGCGCGCCGATGGTATCCGCTCTGGCATCCGCCGCTATCTGTAGCGTGCCGAGATCGATCTGTGGTATATGCCCATCCTGAATTATCGATGGCGACAGGTCTTGCTCACTCAGTAAGCGCGCCAGTTCCTGCTCAACGGCTACCGCGATGCGATGGCGCAGGGCATAGGGTACATCGCGCAGGATCAATTCTCCGATATGCAGATCAATCTTTGCCTGGTTCATATTTCCCACCCCCTTGTCTCCACGCCGGTCAGCGTTTTCTCCAGGTTAGCGTACTCATGGCGCGCGGCGCGCAGCAGGTGCCGCATACGAATCGGTTCCCCGGCATCCGCCGCGATGAAGGCGGCCTTGAGGGCAATATTGCGAATGTTGCCACCGGCGATATTCAGTTGGGCCAGCTTCTCAGCGTCCAATCCCTCGGTAGGCGCGGCTTCAGGAAAGATACGACGCCAGATTTCGGCTCGTTGCGCGGCATCGGGAAAAGGGAACTGCACCATGAAGCGAATGCGACGCAGGAAGGCGGTGTCGAGTACATCCTTCATATTGGTCGTGAGAATAGCCAGGCCCCGGTAGGCTTCCATGCGCTGCAAAAGATAGCTGACCTCGATGTTGGCGTAGCGATCATGGCTATCTTTCACCTCGCTGCGTTTGCCAAACAGGGCGTCTGCTTCATCGAAGAGGAGGACGACTCCACCCTCTTCGGCAGCATCAAAGATGCGACGCAGATTCTTCTCGGTTTCTCCAATATATTTGCTTACGACCGCGCTTAAATCGATACGATACAGATCGAAATGCAATTCATTTGCCAGTGCCTCGGCAGCCATCGTTTTGCCAGTGCCACTCACCCCTACGAAGAGTGCGCTAATTCCTAACCCGCGAGTTGTCTTGCTGGCAAAGCCCCATGTTTCATATACCTGCCTGCGCTGGCGTACATGCATAGCAATCTCTTGCAAAATCGAGCGCTGCATATCCGGTACAACCAGGTCTTCCCAGGTCGCGGCAGCCTCAATACGTTGAGCCAGCTCGCCCAATTTGGGGCGAACCTGCGCTCTGCACATCTCCCATAGCTCAGCTCCAATATCTTCGCCTGTGGATGGCTGGTTCTGTCCGGTGGCAGCCAGATGGCCCTGCGCGCCAGCCCAGATAGTATGGATGGCAGTCTCGTCCAGGGAAAATTGTGAGACCAGCCCGCGCAAATGACCATTGAGCGCGACTGCCTGCGTACCCAGCGCGGCTTGCCAGATCGCCAACTGCTCATCAGAGGTCGGTTTCCGCACGTCGAAGGTCAGAAGCGAGCGTTGCGACCAGACATGCCGCTCCCGGCTGGTAACGATAAGTGGCCCTGTACTGACCTCAATCATATGAGCAACGATGCTCGCGCGCGCGGTATCCGTGTGATCGACGCCCTGGCAGTCGAGCAACAGAATATCTTCATTGAGGATCACTTCGCGTCTCCATAGCTGGAGAATTTCTTCAAGCTCGCTGGCAGATGCAGGCAAGGCTGTTGCCTGGGCAAGAAAGATATGGTGGCCGGTTAAGGAACCGATGGCAGCCGCAATGTTGCGCTTGCTGGCGATTTCGTAACCACATAGTTGGATTACTGGCAATGTAGCGGCTTCGTCTTCCACAGGCGATGACCAGGCCGCGATAATCTCGCGCGCAATCGCCCGGTGTGATGGCAACTGAGAAGCGGAGGCAGACAACGGCTGGAACAGGTCCGCCAGCCGCCTGTCCAGGTAGGATAGACCGGTCAGGTAATGCAAAATGCGCTCATCGATACGCAAGGGACTGAAGATGGGCGGGCGGCCTGCTTCGATTTCAATAAACCGCCAGTAGCGAAGGGGAGCGACCGGTGAAAGCGCGAACCAGTACGGATTGGGGAGAGCAGCCAGCACCAGGCTGAACGTCGGATAGCCGCGCTGCGCATCGCCCTGAGCGGCAGCGCATAGCTGCGCAAACTCGCTGTCTATTTCAACGCCGGCGCATAACAGCAATATATCGCGCTCGAATGCCGACAAATTAAACAGCGCACAAAGCATATCGAGCGCCGGAGTTGCCCCGGCTTCCATTGTTGGAATCTCTACAGGCGTCTCGGATGTGGTGAGTTCTGAAGATTGATTGCCGGAGGCACGTTTCAGCGCCTGGCGCACAGGCTCCAGACGAGCCACCAGGTAATCCTTGTTCGCTTCTCGCCAGCTTTTCTGTACGGAAGTCTCTATCATGAAGGAACCTCCGGCCCAGGCTTGCCACCTGCTATTTGTTGACCTAATGTAACCAACGGCTCGTGGTTTCCAGGAACCGGCCCGATTTTGACCTCAGCCACAGGTTTGACAGCAAATGGTGTCAACTGCGCTTCGACGAAAACGGGCGAGGCGCGATAAATCACTGAAAGCGTATAGGGAATCTGGTAAAAGACCGACCAGAGTTTTGATAACTCTTCCAGATTGAGATTGACCTGCACAAATTTCACAAGTTCCACCTGGTCGAAAATAGTGTCCTGTGTCAGATAGTTGCGGCTATCGATGGCCCGGTGAATGCTCTCCATTTCAAGTATCGGGTAGGCGTAGAGTGACGAAACCACGCTGCCAAGCAGGCGCTGTGGCTCCATGACCAGCTCCGAGCCGTGAAATGAGATGAGGTAATCCAGATTCAAAGCCACCTGCGGGCGGCGCACCGGCACACCATTCGCATTGCGCGTCGGCAGGTCGGCATTACTCCAACCTGGATTCGGCGAAATCTGGTAGAGATACAGGTTGGCGGCCGCTTTCTCCTGCCCGTCGGTATTGATAGTCTCAGGGCGTCTGATCGTTACATCAGCGCCGGGAACGGCAGCTACAGCCGCGTCCTGGAGTATGTCCTGCAAGGCGGCTGTTACAGCAGCAATCGCCAGGTAATTACTCATCGTCTCCCCTTCTCTCGCTGTTTCAGATACTCGCTCAATGATTGAGCCGGGCGTAGCACGCGCTTCTGGATTGGCGCTGCCTGTGCCGCCGGTGTTGCGCGAACCACGACGCGACCAATAGTGATGCGAATTGGAGAAACTTCCTCCTCTTTCGCTATAGCGGCCTCCGATTTTGGAGAAACCCGCGCTGAATACGGCGCATCTTGCGGAACACGTTGGCCGGATGCCTGCT
>DASTKD010000604.1:0-6959 GCA_035716135.1 Ktedonobacteraceae bacterium | reverse complement strand
CGAAGAAACCCAGCCAGCGCGCCGTTCCCTGCGAGACGTTGAGCGCGAAGAACAGGACGAGCAGTCCCGCCAGCAGGATCGCCGTGCTGACGAACTGGCCGAGATGGACAGCGGCCCAATTCCCACTGGCCGCATAGTTGGTAAACGCGGCTACGTGGTCATTGGCACCTGCTGCGTGCAGCAACGACACTACTTCGAAGACGAATAGACCGATGAACACCAGCGTCGCTGACAGACGAAGCAACTTGTAATTAGCCATACTGTACCTCCTGTGTGTAATGTGTGTGCGGTGTGTATCCTGATATGTTCTCTCAGGATAGCTCATTTACAACAAATGATAGCTATTCTTTTGCATGCTCTTTGCTTGCTGGGATCCCTCCTTTCTGAATGGGCAGACACGAGAACAGAGGAGGAGAGCGAAGCTTCATTCTTTTACTCGCTGCCCGTTCCACCCTGTCCGACTGCCTGGCGAATGGTGGTCAACAGGCTATCGGTGGCTCCGCGCTTCTCTACAAACGCGACCGCCCCGGCGGCCTGCGCCTGTCCTCGTATCTGCGCATCGTCATAGATGCTCAGGATCACGACAGCGCTCTGTGGAACCACCCGACGCAAGGCTGCGGTGGCCTCAATGCCATTCATCTCCGGCATCTGGAGATCCATCAGCACCACGTCGGGTGTGAGGGCCTGCGCCAACGCGAGCGCCTCTCTGCCGGTGCTGGCTTCCCCAACCACCTCAAGATCCGGCTCCAGATGGAAGCGCACCCGCAAGGCGCGCCGCACGACGGATTGATCATCGACCAGCAACACACGAATCATCAGCACCTCGTCTGCTGCCCCATCCTATCTCTGACGGTGCCAGAAACAGAACAGGTATGGTACAATAGAAAGCAGAGCCGCTTATTTCCGTAATGTAGCGCTACTCATCCATCAGGCGGAGCGATAACGAACACGCCTCACATGCCTGACTTCTGATAGAGCAAGTATAGGTTCCGGCCTCGTCAAACGCATCTGGCAAACGATGCATTTTATGTACAACTTTGGTAAGCGGGAAAATCGCTTACAAAAGGAGGCGCAAATGACAATTCGCATCTTGCTTGTTGACGACCATACCGTTGTGCGCAAAGGGCTACGGACATTCTTGAAGTATGACGCGGAATTGGAAGTGGTCGGTGAGGCGGCAGACGGTGCGCAGGCGCTCACCCTGGCGAGAGAACTTACACCCGATGTGGTGCTGATGGATCTGCTGATGCCGGTCATGGATGGCATTGCCGCCACCGCGGCGATCCGGCGCGAGCTGCCTGAGACCGAGGTGCTGGCCCTCACCAGTGTCTTAGAAGATGCCTCAGTCGTGGGAGCAGTGCGTGCGGGTGCCATCGGCTACCTGCTGAAGGATACTCAGGCCCAGGCGTTATGCCAGGCGATCAAAGCCGCGGCTGCCGGTCAGGTGCAGTTGACGCCCAGAGCGGCAGCACGCCTGATGCAGGCGATCAGTACACCGGAGAGCCCCGAAGCGCTCACCGAGCGCGAGACCGACGTACTGCGACTGCTTTCCCAGGGATACTCCAACAAGCAAATCGCTCGCAGCCTGAACAATACGGAGAAGACCATCAAGACGCACGTGAGCAGGATCCTCTCGAAACTGGGGGTGCAGAGCCGCACGCAGGCCACGCTCTATGCCATCCGCACCGGCCTGGTCTCACCTGGTTCGGCAGAGAAGACAGAGTAGACCCCCCGATTGATCGGGGGGTAGAGTGCGGATTTATCCAGCACGTCGAAGCGAGGACAGAAATGAATCATTCCCCAGCATCTGCTCACCTTGCAGAAGGCTTCGAGCCACGAAGCGAGACGGACACGCGCTTGCATGGCTACTGGCTTGTGCTGGTGCGGTTCCTGTGTCTCACTCTGTGCGTATTGTCCGTGGGATTCTATGTTGCTGGCGTCCTGTCGTACATTGCGAATCACTACATGTTCTGCACGAGCGCAGCCGCTGCTTGCCATACGTATGGAACTGTCGTCGTGCCACCAACTCAAGGGTCCGGCCTTTCCAGAGACGCCGTTGGTATCTACTTCGTCGTTCGCGATAGTATATTTTCCCTTGGGTACTGGTTGGTCGCGGCCTTCCTCTTCTGGCGCAGGTCGGACGACCGCGTGGCGCTCCTGGCTGCCGTCTCCCTGGGCACCTTTCCCATTGTGTTCAATATTGGCTTTATTAGCACCCTTTCCTCGCCCTGGTGGTTCCCGGCCTCTGTTACCAGCTTTCTCGGCTTTCTCTGCTTCAACCTCTTCTTTTACGTGTTTCCCAGCGGGCACTTTGTCCCGCGCTGGATGCACTGGGTCTTCGTTGCGTTTCTTATGTATGGGGTGTTCAATACCTTCTTTCCTTTCGCTGCTTTTAACCCGTTCTCTCGCTCTCCGCTGCTCGGTAACTTGATCTTTTTCGGGCTGATTGGCAGTTTCGTTGTCGTGCAGCTCTACCGCTACCGGCGGGTGTCTAGTCCCGCCCAGCGCCAGCAGACCAAGTGGGTGGTCTATGGCATCTCCATGGGCTGGGGCGCGTACCTGGTGCGGCTGCTCCTCTCGCTTTTCTTTCCCATACTCAACCAGGATGGCCCGCTTGTCGCCGTGATAGCTAGCGCCGCCGTCTATAGCTTCCTGCTTCTTATCCCACTTTCTATCGGCTTCGCTATTGTGCGTGCAAGACTGTGGGACATCGACATCCTCATCAATCGCACGTTGGTCTATGGCATTCTCTCCGTCTGCGTCGTTGGGGTGTACGTGCTGGTGGTGGGTACATTGGGCGCACTCATTGGCACCAGTGGCAATCTGGTGATCGAGCTTCTAGCAACTGGCCTGGTAGCGGTGCTGTTCCAACCCTTGCGCGCTCTGTTGCAGCGGGGGGTGAACCGCCTGCTCTACGGCCAGCGCGACGAACCCTATAGCGTCATCACCCACTTGAGCCAGCGGTTGGAGGCGACGCTGGCTCCAGATGCCGTGTTGTCGACCATTGTGGAGACAGTGGCCCAGGCGCTCAAGCTGCCGTATGTGGCCATTCTTTTGAAGCAGGAGGACACCTTTGCGCTTGCCGCAAGTGCTGGTATGCTTGTGGGAGAGCCACTGGTGCTGCCGTTGGTCTACCAGGCAGAGACCATAGGTCAAATGCGACTTGCTCCACGCACGCCTGGTGAACCGTTCACCCCTGCCGATCGGCATTTGTTGGACGAACTGGCCCGCCAGGCCGGGCTGGCAGCACATGCGGTTCGGTTGAACGCGGACTTGCAGCGCTCCTACGAGCAGTTGGAACAGCGGGTAGCAGAGCGAACCCGTGAACTCTCCTCGCTGCTGGAAATCTCCCATACAGTAGCCTCCACGCTGCAACTGAAGCCGTTGTTGGGGCTGATCCTCGATCAACTCAGGCTCGTCATCGATTATACAGGTTCCTCGATCTTAACCGTAGAGGGGGAGGATCTCGTGTTCCTTGACCACCGGGGACCTATCCCGCAAGAGTACCTGGTGCGACTCCACTTTTCACTCGAACAGTTGGGACCGATTTGGGAGACGATTGCCTCTCGTGAGTCGATCTTCATACATGACGTACACAGCGAAACTCCACTGGCGCAGGCTTTGCGTGCAGCAATGGGTGATCTCCTCGCGACCACCTTTCAGTATGTCTGTAGCTGGATGGCCGTCCCCCTCATGCTCAGAGACCAGGTGATCGGCATGCTGGTGCTGGCCTCAAGCGAAGAGCATGCCTTTACTGAGCGCCATGCGACGCTCGCGCTGGCGATTGCCAACCAGGCCGCGATTGCGATTGAGAATGCGCGGCTCTATGAACAGGCGCAGGAATTGGCTGCCGTGGAGGAACGTCAGAAGTTGGCTCGTGAACTGCACGATTCGGTCTCCCAGGCGCTCTATGGCATCGCGCTCGGTTTACATAGCGCCCGCATTCAACTCGAGCGCGATCCACGTGAACTGCCGGAGTCGCTCGACGACTTACTCTCCCTGACCGAGGCAGCGCTAACTGAGATGCGTGCCTTGATCTTCGAACTGCGTCCCGAATCGTTGGAACGCGAGGGACTGGTCGCCGCACTTGCCAGGCAGGGGGCAGCGCTGCAGGCGCGTCATGACATTGTCGTCCAGACGGACCTGTGCGAGGAGCCTACTCTGCTGCTCAAGGCCAAACAAGAACTCTACCGCATTGCACAGGAAGCGTTGCATAACACGGTCAAGCATGCCCGTGCGAGCAAAGTGGACCTGGTTCTTCACAGGACTGCCAGCGCGGTCATCCTGGAGGTACGTGACGATGGGGTTGGGTTCGATCCGCTGGGTTCCTTTCCGGGGCATCTCGGTCTGCGCTCGATGCAGGAGCGTGTCAGCGGCCTGGGTGGCAGCCTCCAGATCGAGAGCGCTCCAGGGCAAGGAACCCATATGCTTACTCAGGTTCCATTGGGGAAGCCGGATGGCGGGTGATCTTGACGTTCTCCTATGCATATGAGAATACAGTTTGGCACACGTGCTATGATAGCTAATATCCAAAACAAACTGACAGAGAAGCGGGGAACTCACTCATGGCGCTCACGGCACGTTTTGAGGAGGCGCTGGTCTATACGACGCGGCTCCATGCAGGGCAGGTGCGGAAGGGAACGATGATTCCCTATATTTCACACCTGTTAGCGGTGGCTGGCATTGTGCTGGAAAATGGGGGGAACGAGGACGAGGCGATTGCCGCCTTGCTGCACGATGCCATTGAGGATCAGGGCGGCGCGGCCACCCGCGAGGAGATACGCCGCCGTTTTGGAAATACTGTCGTCGAGATCGTGGATGGCTGCACTGACGCGGAGGTCATACCGAAACCACCCTGGAAGCCGCGCAAGGAGGCATACATTGCCCGAATGCGCTCTGCCCCCGCCTCTGTGCGCCTCGTCTCCGTCGCGGACAAATTGCACAATACCCGCTCCATTCTGGCCGACTATCGCGCCCTGGGCGATGCACTCTGGAACCGCTTCACAGGCGGCAAGGAGGGAACGCTCTGGTATTACCGCTCCCTCGTCGCAGCTTACCAAGAGGCTGGCACTTCACCACTTGTCGAAGAATTGGCGCGGGTCGTCGCCGAACTTGAGGCGCTGGTTGCGCAGAACGAACGGAAGCAGCGTTCATTCCCCGAATGAGACGGCATGGTAACGCACAATCGGCTGTGCATACTGCTTGTGGCCTATGGATAGAAGCTGGTTCTCCATGACTCGCTTGAGCCGCAAGGCGATTAATGCCGTTCCTTCGCGGTCGGCATTGAGCAGGGCAACCAGCGTATTGTTCCCATTGATGCTGAGCTGGTCGTCTTTACGCACGTAGTGACGGAGCACAGGGAGTAGCTTGCGCACCATATGTCGCGTGATGCGCTCTTCGGATTTATAATGGAGATCGCCGGTGTCGACATGCTGGCGACTCACCTGAAAGACGATAATGCTCTGGGTGTTGCAGATGCGCCGCAGCTTGCGCTGCTCATCTTCAAGCAGCTTCGTGGAGGATACCGCCGTCCAGATGTGGTGGGAACGCTTGCGTTTCACATCGATGTATCCCTGCACACGCGCTATGGCCTCTAGCGCGACCGTTCCGCATGTCCAGAGGATTTCCCGCGGCGTCCCCATAATCGCGGGAGCGCTTGCCCATAACTCTCGTAAGATCGCTCTTACGTTCATCGTCGATGCGGCGTATCCCTGCTCGTAGCGCACGCGGAGATGACCGGCATGGATGCGCCGCCGCTGCTTGAGAAAGTCGCGCAGCGTCATCGGCCCCTTGTTATAGACAATTGCCTCCGGCTCGTAGACCAGCTTCAGGCCGCGTTTGACGATCAGGGATTGGATGGAGATTTCGTCAACGGCGGTATCGGTGGGAATGGAGTGGATGATGTTGCGAAAGGCCACGACTTCGCCCAGTTTGGGGCTACGCCGAGCCATGCGATCGTGCAATTGCCAGAGCAGGTGGACGGCGTGACCGCAGAACGTGTGTTGGTCGTTGACCGGAACCGGGCGCGCTCCCACCATACCGGTTGTTGGATCAATGAAGTGCGAGCAGAGCCGTTCCAGCGCATCTCTCTCCGGGATGATATCGGCACCCACCATGACCAGCACAGAACTGCGCGCATGACGGAGGAAGAGGTTGATGGCCGATGCCTTGCCTTCGCGCTGCGGCTGGATCAGCAACTGGATGCATGGGTTGAACTCCATCATCTCCCGCACCATCCCGACCGTATTGTCAGTGCAGCCGCTGGCGACCACAATGATCTCTTCCAGGTCTGTGTGCTCGCGTTTCTGCTCAAGAATGGCCTGCAGGGTGCGTTTGATATTGGCTTCCTCGTTGTAGGCCATCACACCAACGCTGTAACGTATCTTTTCCGTCTCTTGCCGTAAAGCATTCTGTTCCAGGGCTACCTGCATTATCTCCTGCGTTTCGCGGATCATGCTCATCTCTTCTGTTTCGCGGATCATACACGTCTCCTTTTTGCTATTCTTCATCGGCGGCAAAACCGCTTTCCTGAATAGCTCGTGTACAGTATTGAGATGCATGAATTACAGTTGGCATAACGATAGTGCAGAGATATCGAAAGGCAGGAAATCATCATGAACGTGCCGTTTGTGTTAGGGCCATCGCAGATCATCCTGCTCATTCTTGGCCTGATAGGTCTTGGTTTGCTGATCTCGTCCTTGATGTCGCTGAGGGCATTGGTGCGTCGCCAGTCATACTACGAGGAGGATGAGGCATACTGGCGCAAGTTCGGCAGGCGTTATTACCGGCATCGTGTGAAATGGGCGCGTGGTGTCGGGGGTCTTGTGCTGCTTGTGGTTGCCATATGCCTGCTCTGGCTGGCGACGCTCATGCAGACCTACCTGGGCTTGACTAGCGATATCCGCGTGGCCCAGGTGCGTGCGACTCCAATCGCGAACCTGCCGCATGTAATGAGCGTC
>DASTKD010000603.1:0-5637 GCA_035716135.1 Ktedonobacteraceae bacterium | reverse complement strand
GAACATGGCTGGATTTTATCATAAAAACGGTTGAGATAGTTATATTTAACACGCGAGAAAATGATTATGGTTTCATCTACTTGCTACTGTAGGTTTTGCGCCAGGCGTTCAATGACCTCGCAAAGCAATTGAGGCAAGACGCCGAAAGAATAGGACATCAGGGCGCGTTCGCCCGTCTGGTGCGCCCCTTTGCCATATGGCCCCAGGTTGATGACAGACAGGTTCAGTTGCTGTATGGCGGCTAATGGAAGGTGATAGCCGCCTGCGCGATTTGTCGTGATCTGCTCCTGCCATGTGGGTATGTTGGCGGTCAGGGCTGTTGTCTCGAAGTCGGGATCGAGACGCAGGTAACTCATATCCGAAATGAACGGAAAGTATTCATGTACTTCTAGCTGCAATTCGGGATGGACTTCCGCAATGGTATGCGCTACTGAATGCAGCAGGCAAGGCGTCTCGGCGATGTGTGGGATAAAGGGTGGCGAATAGTACAGTAGAATGGCGGGTCCTTTTTTACCACTGAGCATCCAGAGATGACGCGCAATATGTAGACAGCGCCCGCGCGAATCGAGATCGCCCGGCAGCGTATGCCACGCCGCATCAATTTCGGCTTGCACCCGCTCTGCGCCAATTTGCTTTTCTACCTCTGCATAGAGTTCCTGATAGGTGAGTACCGTGCCGGAGCGCGGTGTTTGCGTTATTCGCCGTTTGCTCGTCCAGCGCACTTCCGCCTCGTCGATACGCTGCAAGACTCGCGCCATTGCTGCTTGCGCATAGGTGCGCAGGCGTTCGAGCAGTTGCGCGGGTGTGGTCGCAAAGGTAAGTACGTTCAAGTAGAAATAGGCGGCAAAGGGCAATTGTACGTCGTAGCTGGTTTTCAGGTCGCTGGCCTTCAGTGTGACGGGCGGCGGCGTTTGCTGGCCGCGCGCCACATCGCACAGGGCGTCGTTCATACTCAAATCGCGTATGAGTTCCGCCGCCAGCAGGTTCGCGTCAAGGCCGTCGAATGGTTCGCCCACATGGGTCGCATGGCCGATCACCAGAAAAGTGGGCAGCAGTTTGCCAACCGAACCCGTATAAATATAGCGGTGCTGGTCTCCCTGGTAAAGCGCGGTGGTGTAATCGGTATTGATGGCTCCCAGATAGCTCAGGCCATGCTCCTGGCGCAGGCGTAAGAGGTATCGCACAGCTTGCAATACTCCGGCTGACTCGTTTTCCTCATCGGGTGTAGCAATTAAAACGACTGAAAGGGGTAGTTCTCCCGCGCGCGCCAGCTTTGCCATATGTCGCATCACCACGATATTGGCCGCAACGCCACACTTCATATCGATGCTGCCGCGCCCGAACATCCAGTCGCCGGGGTGTTCTCTGAGATCGTCCGCCAGTCCTGGCGACATAGCGGCCAGCGTTTGCTGGTGATTCGCCAGCGTGTCGGGATCGAGCGCGAATGGCTCCAGCACGCCGTAATCCTTTGTATCGACGGTATCGATATGACCGAGCAAGATGATTGTATGCGGGCTTTTACCGCGCAAAAAGGCGCAGGCATTTTGACGCTCACAGGCATCGCCAACCAGCGGGTCAAGGCCGATAGCGGTGTAGCCTTGCTCCAGCCCATCTTCTTGCAGCATCTTCAGGACTTCGCGCGCCACCTCAATCTCTCCCGTACTGGGGCTTACGCTGCGGATATTGACCAGGCGCGTCGTGTATGCCTTCACTTGAGCGAACCAGTCATCATAGCCGGGTGTTTGCATATCGTTACTCCTCTATATGAGAAGCTTGTGGCCTTTGCAACAGCATCTCTTCCAGCTCAGGAAGCAGTACCACGCTTTCCTGCTCATTTGGGTCGGTGCGCGCTATCAGTGCGAGGCAGGTATCGGTCTGGCTGCGATTGCCCGGCAGGTGAGGCACGCCCGCCGGGATATACACGAAGTCACCGGCATCGACGGCCATATAGTCCTGAAGTCCCTCGCCATACCACATCTCCGCTTGCCCACTGATGATATAAATAGCCGTCTCATGATTCTCATGCAAATGAGCATGAGCGCGGCCACCGGGCGGGAATGTTAAAAGATGCAAGCAAATGGCCTGCGCGCCAGCGCTCTGCGCGGATATGCCCGCGAAATAGGTGAGACCCTGCTTACCCTCGTAGGTCTCTTGCGAGCGAATGACGCTACACGTTGGCTGTGAAGATGCTGACATACTTCGTTCTCCTTTCCCTGTGATCTTACGCTATGCCAGCTCATCTTGACAAGTAGTATGATTTGCCAGCAACAGGAGCGACCACCGGTTGTTACCCTGAGCGAAGCGAAGGGTCTCGCTCGCCAGGCCGAGAGATGCTTCGCTTCGCTCAGCATGACACGGTCGGTTGTGGGTGGGGCGTATTTGGCATGTAGGGACGCCCCTTGTGGGCGTCCGGGGTGGGGTCGGGCCGATGTTTCAATTATCCTGGATTCGGGCTACTCTGACTGGACAAGCCGGAACGCGAAAAGTATACTGTGTTGAAAAAGAATTCCGCGATTCGATGAAGAAGAGAGGAAGCAGAAACAGGCATGAACATTCACTTGATTGGCGTTCCTTTGGATCTCGGCGCGAGCAAGCATGGCGCGGATCTCGGCCCGGCGGCTATTCGCTATGCCGGTATGAATCTCTCCCCCCGGCTTGATGAGCAGTTGCGCAAGCTCGGTCATCCATTGATCGACGAGGGAAATATTAGCGTTCCCACATTCAAGATCGGGTCGGAGCAGGTGGGCGATACGCGATTGCGCTATCTGGAGCCGGTTGTTGATGCGTGCGGGCAACTGGCGGCAATGGTTGAACGTCATTGCGGGCCGCAGGATTTTCCCCTGATACTTGGCGGAGATCACAGCATTGCGCTTGGCTCAGTCGCGGGAGTGGTTAAAGCGCGCGGACCCGTCGGTGTGATCTGGATTGATGCCCATGCTGATTTCAATACGGCTGAATCGACGCCCAGTGGCAATATTCACGGAATGCCCCTGGCGGCTCTGGTGGGCATCGGCGATAAGCGACTGGTAGAGATAGGCCATACTGGTCGCAAGGTCGATCCGACGCGCGTGGTCATTATCGGCTCGCGTGATCTCGACCCCGGCGAAAAAGCCTTCTTGCGCGAAGTTGGTGTGAACGTCTTCACCATGAAAGAGATTGATCGTCTGGGGCTGGCAGCCGTCATAGAGCGGGCCATCGAGCTTGCCACCAGGGATACCAACGGCCTGCATATCAGCTTCGATATGGATGTCGTCGATCCTGATTTCGCGCCGGGCGTTGGCACTCGCGTGGCGGGCGGGCTGACCTACCGCGAAGCGCACCTTTCGCTCGAACTCATCGCGGATTCGGGGAAGATGACTTCCCTCGAAATCGTGGAGGTCAACCCGACGCTCGATCACGAGAATCGCACTGCTGTCATGGCAACAGAATTGATTCTCAGCGCCTTTGGCAAACGCATATTTTGAGATCTTTGTTTGCCTGGAAATTTTGCTGTCATTCTGAGCGCAGCGAAGAATCTCACTCGCCCCACAGAGATTCTTCGCTGCGCTCAGAATGACAGGCAGGGTTGTCCTGCCTGATGCGCTAGATTCGTTCCAACGGCACAAAGCCCATCAGGCGGAGCGCGTTCGCCATCGTTTGTACGGCGGCGCGTACCAGTTGGGCGCGGAACGCCTTGACTGCCTCGTTCGACTCCTTTAGAATAGGTGTCGTATGTTCGTAGAAGTCGCTGAAGTGCGCGGCAAGGTCATAGACGTAAGCGCCCAGCATGTTCGGGGCCAGCGCGCGCGCGGTATCGGCCAGCGTGCGCGGGTAGGCATCGATGTGGCGCAGCAGCTCCCATTCGCTCTGCTCAAGCTGGTCGGGCAGCGTCTCGAGCTGGTCGGGTATGGCGTAGCCCGACTCGTCGAGCTTGCGCAGGATGCTGTTGGCGCGGGCGTAAGCGTATTGCAGGTAGACGCCTGTGTCGCCGTTGGGTCGCAGCGCCTCGTCCATATCCAGCGTGATGATCTGCTGCTGGTTGAAGCGGATCATGAAGTAGCGGATGGCCGAGGCTGCCAGCGCCGCCGCCGTCTCGTTGGGCAGGTCGGGTTTGGTTTCCTGCATTCTGGCGACAGCCTTATTGATGAGGTCATCGGCTTTGACCTCGATGCCTTTGCGCCCGGACATGGCGTAAGACTCGTGTCCATCCGAGGTATCGACGCCCAGGCTGGCGGCGGTGGCGGCTGAAAGCGTGACCACTTCGTAGGCAAAGTGGGTCGAGTTGTCGGCCTGTTCGACATAGCCCAGGCGGCGCAGGCTTTCGTACACTACCTGTTGCAGGTACGACTGGCGCACGTCGATCACGGTAATGACGCGCTTGCCGTGACCGAAGCGACGGGGATCGGCTTCCGTCGTGTCATCGGCTGGTTTTTTGGCAAGCATGGTCCATAGCAGGCGTCCGTCGTGCTGGCGTCCCCAGGGAACGAAGTGAAAATCGACGCCCAGGCTATCTGACAGGCCGAATTTCCAGAGCTGGTAGGCGATGTCTTTGCCGGTATAGGTGGCTGTGCCGTCGCTTTTGACCAGAATCTTGTCGCTCATGCGCTCGCCCTCGTCGGTCTGCGCATCGCCATTGCCGAATGGCACAATCCAGCAGCCAGCCGCCGGGCCTTCCTCTGGATGTTCCAGCACGCCGCGATCGCGCAGCATCTCGAAGGTGCGCTGCCACAGACCCGCGCCAATGATGGCGGATTCCCAGGTGAGCAGGTCATACGAGATATTCAGACGTGCCATCGTTGCCAGATGCGCCCGCACGATCTTGTTTGAGAGGTCCGCCGCCAGTTGCGCGTAAGGCTCCTCGCCATGCTCAACCGCGCGCATCATCGCCTTGCGCCGCTCCAGTAATTCCGGCTGTTGTTCGTAGGCCCTGCCAACGGCCACATAGAGCCGCGAGCAGTAGTAATCGAAAGATTCGCCAGGCAACTGTTCGTTGCCTTCGGGGAGTTCCAGCAGCCCTTCCTGCAAGAGGGTGAAGGCCACCACCACATCCGCGACCTGCACGCCCGTATCGTCGATATAATTGTTGGCTTCGACGTTGTATCCCTGCGAGCGCAACATGCGCACGAGGGTGTCACCCAGGCAGGAGTTGCGCAGGTGGCCGACGTGCGCGGCCTTATTGCTATTGATGGCAGTATGTTCAACCACGACTTTGGTACCCACACCAATATCGTTCTGTCCGAAATCGGCCCCCTCATCCAGCACGCGCTCGATCACATTGCGCCCGGCGGCAGGGCGATCCAGCCTGTAGTTGAGAAAGCCATTTGTAACGCTGATTTCCGTGATAGCAGGAGCCTGCATATCTTGCAGAATAGCTGCAATGCCCTTTGCGATGTTTATAGGTGGACGCCGCAGTATTTTGGCCCAGGACTGGAGCGGAACCGAATAGTCGCCGAAGCTTGCCTGCGCCGAAAAACGCAAATCTATGGGCAATTGCTCAAGTTCAATGGCGATGCCCTCCTGAGCAATGAAAGTCGCGGTCGCCTGTCTGGTAAGCGAGACAAGATAATCATAGAGATCACCAGGTATCATACTGGCAGTGTCCTCCGCCTGGCTGGTAATTGACATTGTTCCTCCACATTACGAAACGAAGAAAAGGTT
>DASTKD010000602.1:0-3128 GCA_035716135.1 Ktedonobacteraceae bacterium | reverse complement strand
GGAGTGGAAGAGGTTATCGGCGATAACCTCTTCCACTCCCCGTTTTCGGGATGACTCTTATTTATACTTCTTCTTCGGTGATCGAATACGGGGGCTTTTCGACGGGGACGCGATAGCCGCGTACCTGGTCGCCAGCCGCGCCGGGCGGTTGCGAATTGTCCTGCGCGGGAGCCATCAGATCGTTGGTGATGGAACGGAACAGTTTCTCCATGCGATCCCAACGGGCGGGATAGCGGTCCGCGTAAAACTTCTCTTTGCCCTCGACATCGTAGATGTAGAAGACGTAATCCTTGTCACTGTAACGATAATCCACTTTCGTATAGGGGATACGGGTCAGTTCCAGCACCTGCAACGTGGCGCGTGACTGCTCGCGTGGATCTTTAGTACGCTCGCTGTTGCTGGTCGTTTGCGCCAGTTGTACGGCGGCGCGCCAGACATCCATCGGCACGTTTTCGGGCGCGGCATCGGGATGCAGGGTTTCGTTCATTTCCGCGCTGTAGACCATATCGCCGGTGGCATTTGCCAGGCGTTGCTCTGGGATCGCGCCCGACCCAAAAATTTGCGTCTGCAACGAGAGATCGAAACGCCGCGCGACCTCGCGGTAGCGCACGACTTTGCCAGTGCCGCCACAATGCGGGCATAGCTCGGTTTTGGACCCCTGGCAACTGGCACAGACACGTTTTCCAGTGCCACAGGTGCATTCTACCTCACCATTGACACAATCGGGGCAGGGAATGGTGCGTCCCTTGCTGGCCGGGTCGGTGTCAACCGGGTTGCCGATCGGCACGCCCTGCTGGCGAATACCCTCGAAGATGTCTGATACCTTCTCGCTGACGTTGCTGGTCAGATTATCGGCGCGTTTCTGGAAAAACGATTTCTTTTTGGTGTCATGCCAGTCCGCGACGTAGCCGCGACCTTTGCAGGTGGAGCAACGCAGGCGCGTGCGACCCTTGCAATCGGGGCAGATCACCCAGCCGCGCCCGGTGCAGGTGGCACAGAGCAAACGCCCGGTGCTATTGCAGGCGCTACAGGCGAACACCTCGTCCTGTCCGGTCAGCCGGATGCGGATTTCGGGCGCTTTCAGGCTGGTAACGGCTGGCAAATCGTAATCCCAGACTGGCAGCAAGGGCTTAGGCTGTCCGGTGGAACGCCCGCTGTATGGCTCGGAGATCGTTTCCAGCGAGCGGGTCTCCCAGCGCGTCTGCAAACTGATTTCCCATACTTCGTCTTCGCTCCATGAGACTAGGTCCATGTAGGTGCCAAGCTCTTTGGCGATCTGCCAGTTGCCCATGCTCCAGTTATTCGCTAACTGGCGAATACGCTCCTCCTCGATACTGGAGGGCTGGCGCGGCTGCAGCGGGGTATTGGTCTGTTGCCAGTAGGTACCCGCCCTATCGACCACGCGCTTGATGCGCTGTTGTGCCTCGCTAGTAGTTTCTATCACTTTGCGCCGAATTTCTTCGATGCGTTTATCTAAATCATCCTGTGGTGGTCTGCCCGGCTGGGTATCGGGTTCTGGACCCTCTTGCCATTCATCACCCATAGATAATGCCTCCCATAGTGCGCGTTTATGTGTGGTGCGCCACGCCTGTTCAACAATAGGTTCTCAACATCATATACGTTGAAATGGGAAGAGGGTTGTAGGGCATCATCACATCAACGCCACAATTTCTTCTTGCACCGGCACACCCGTCACCTCGACATCGTGTTCGTGGATCAGGATGTTGACCTCGCTGCGAATGCCAAATTCTGGTAGGTAGATGCCCGGCTCGATAGAACAGCAGGTTGAGGGTAGCAGGGTACGTTCGTCGCGTGTTTCAAAATTGTCCATGTTCGCGCCGTCGCCATGCACCACGCGGCTGATATTGTGGCCGGTGCGATGCACAAAGTAATCGCCATAACCAGCCTGCGCGATCACTGCTCGCGTGGCATCATCGACTTCGCGCCCCTCGACGGGTATGCCTTTCTGCAATCGCTGGCGAGCGAAGTTAATGCCCGTGTCGCGCGCCTGGCGCACAATCTCGAAGACTTCGCGCTGGCGAGCAGGGATCTCGTCGCGTGTGCCAGCAAAGGCCATCCAGGTATAATCGGCAATGACGGCATTGGGTTCTGGCAGACGCGCCCAGAAGTCGAATAGCACCAGGTCGCCGTGCTTGATCGGACTGCTCTTGTTGCTGCTCGACTCGTAATGGGGATTGCTGGCATTGGCGTTGACGGCCACATGCGGATCGCCCGAAGACAGGACCAGCCCGGCCTGTTTGATGAGCGCGACGAAGCGCTGCGCCACGCTGTATTCGTCGAGAGGCGTACCGGTGCGTAAATCATCGCCCAACGTTGCGAAAAGCGTGTCTTTGGCGGCGATCAGGCGTCTTCCGGCTTCGCGGTGGCTCTCCATCTGTGCCTCGCTCAGTTGCGACCCGAAACGCTGCGCCAGGTTGGCGGAACTGACGACCTCCACGCCAGATGAGCGCACCAGTTCGAGCGTGCCAGCATCCACACGCGACATATAGGGGATGGCGTTCATAGGCGAATATTCCATCGCAATGCGCGCGCCACTGCGCAACAGCCCTTGCAAATGTTCATGCATCTCTCCCCATGTGCGGAAAACGCGCCGTTGTCCCGGCAACTCCCCCAGCACATGCGACTCCACCGCGCTCACCAGTGCCGCAGGCTCACCACGCGCGGGAATAAAATAGAACCAGCGCCGGCTATAAAAGGAGTCAAAAGGCAGTCCCAGCACCTGATAGGCGATGGGGTTTGATTTGCGAAAATCATAAAAAAGCCAGCCATCAAGCTGTTCGCTTTGCAGCGCCTGTTGGATAGCATCGAGGTCCATGATGAATTCTCCTCCGTGAAATTACATGATGTGGGTATTGTATCACCCGCTATGGTATACTTTTCAGGGAGAAAATGGCGCGTTTTGGAGCGCCCCCGTCCTGATGAACATTAACGATCAAAATCGGGAATGGCGTCCCTGCGTCCTGTAGGGACAAGGGGCGGGGTGGGGTGGATGTGGGGGCCTTGTGCTTGTCCTCGTGCGGATGTGATTCGTCGGGTTCCATCACATCCTGCCTTATTTCATCAAATCCCAATGGAATCTTTATGTCATGAGGACAAGCACAAGGCCC
>DASTKD010000601.1:0-2548 GCA_035716135.1 Ktedonobacteraceae bacterium | reverse complement strand
GCCTCCTTATAGCTAAATTTTACACTGGAATAAGCTGATAGTCAAAGCGGTTGCTACTCTTGAGAGAAGAAGATACTCTTCATTTCTGTATAAAGTTGGGCGGCGTGCATCCCCATCTCGCGCCCGATGCCGCTGCGTTTGTAGCCGCCAAAGGGCGCTTCTGTGTGTACGCTGTGGCTGGAGTTGACGGAGATGACGCCCGCATGTAAACCCCTGGCGACGCGGATGCCGCGTCCGAGATCGCGCGTCCAGACCGAGCCAGCAAGCCCGTAGGGAGTATCGTTGGCGATACGTAGCGCCTCTTGTTCGCTATCGAATGGCATCACGCAAACTACCGGCCCGAAAATCTCGTCCTGCGCAACGCGCATAGCGTTTTTAACATTGGACAGCACAGCAGGTTGTAGATAGAAGCCCTCTTCGCCGCCGGAGATGGTCGGCACGCTTCCGCCAGCGCCAACCAGCGCCGCGCCCTCCTGCTGGGCGAGCGCGATGTAGTCGAGCGAGCGCTGGCGCTGCCCGGCGGAAATCATGGGGCCAAGCTCGGTCTGCTCGCTGAGCGGGTCGCCGACCTGTAACATCGCCGTGCGGCGCGCGAAGCGTTCGACAAATTCATCATAGGCCGGGCGTTCGACGAGCAGGCGCGAACGGGCGCAGCAGTCCTGGCCGGTGTTGCCGAAAACGGAAAAGACCGAAGATTCGACGCAGCGCTCCATATCGGCGTCCGCGAAGACAATGTTGGCCGCCTTGCCTCCCAGTTCGAGCGAGACGCGCGTAATATTATCGGCGCACAGGCGCATGATCTGCGTTCCCACCTCGGTCGAGCCAGTGAATGAGACCTTAGATACGAGCGGATTCTTCGCCAGCGCGTTGCCGACCGCCGCACCAGGGCCGGGCAATACGGAGATGACGCCGGGGGGCAAGCCCGCCTCCATCAAAATATCGGCCAACATGAGCACTGAAAGCGGCGTCAACTGGGCGGGCTTGACTATGATGGTATTGCCACAGGCCAGCGCCGGGGCGATTTTCCAGGAGGCGATTACCAGCGGAAAATTCCAGGGCGTAATCAGGGCGCACACCCCGACAGGTTCACGCAGCGTCACTTCGAGTCCGGCATCCTGCACGGGAATGGTCTCACCAAATATCTTGTTCGCCGCTCCTCCCCAGTATTCCAGCACCGCCGCTACCAGCGAAATCTCGCCGCGCGCGTCGCGGATGGGCTTACCGGCGTTGCGAGCCTCGACGGTAGCGATGGCTTCCAATCGTTCTCGCACCAGATTCGACGCCTGGAGAAGTACGCGCCCGCGCGCCGTCGCGCTCATGCGCGGCCAACTGCCCTCCTCAAAGGCGCGATAAGCCACCTGCACGGCCTGGTCAGCGTCAGCCGCGCCCGCCTGCGCCACCTCGGCGAAAGCTTTGCCCGTCCCCGGCTCGATCACGGAGAACGTCTTGCCGTCTGCGGCGGAACCGCGCTCCCCGCCCAGCACTAAGCGCTCGATGTTCATAGAAATACTGCCTCCTGTTTTTGTGTACGACGCGATCTGATACCTATCTTAAAGCATGTCACAGGTTGACCACAATGTATGACATAAACAGGACTAATGCAAAGGCATATGCACTTATGAAGTGAGTGGGAAACAGAAGTATGAGTCCGCTGTTTTTGATCTGATTTGGTTTGCTTATCGGCTAACTAGAGATCAAGATGTGATGTAACTCTTCAAGAACAACTTCCCACGGAACTTCGTTCCTTGGGGGATACGTAGCCAGATCAAAAAGAATATGAACTCCCCACGTTTCAAGCGTTGCCAGACTCTGATGCAAGGCGGGGTGACGAGCCAGGTGATTCTGATTGACACAGGGAACCACCAGAATCGGTCGCTCTCGCCCCAGATTTTCGCTCAGGATTGTCAGCGCGCGTGTATCAGCAATACCAAGCGCCAATTTGTTGATGCTATTAAACGTAGCAGCCACCACAACGAGGGCATCACAGGGCGGGAAGGTTTCGGCGGTGTCAGGCGACCGATACTCACTGCGCACCGAACGTCCTGTCTGTTGCGTGAGTGATGGCACATCCAGAAAAGGCACCGCATTTGGTGTTGGAATGACACACACTTCCCAGCCTGCAGCTTGTGCTAGAACGACACACTCCTGCACCTGGCGAGCGGGGCCAGCCGCGCATACGATAATGTACAGTACTCCTCGCTTCTGCTGAGCTTGTCCGGTCATCTATTTTTCTCTTCTCCGCTCATCAATGCATCTTGTAAATCGCGTAATAGCTGGTGCTGGCCCAATGGTGAGGCTCTTAAGCGGTCATACATTTTTTGTATGCGAGCTACATGTCGTGCTGAACGATATCCTCTGGCAAGCTCTAAACCACTTAGAGCAAGCTTAACCCCCTCTTCGAGGTTCCCATTATAGGCATGTGCCTGTGCTTTAATGATCGTATACGAACCGAGGTCGCGCATAGGCCGAAAGGGTTTGAGCTTATCTGTCTGTCGATAAATTTCGAGAGCCTTTTGGGGCTGCCAGAGCATGGAATATCCCTGCGCTC
>DASTKD010000600.1:0-13886 GCA_035716135.1 Ktedonobacteraceae bacterium | reverse complement strand
GATGCAAAGGGCGCGACATACTGCCGAGGTTATCGCGCCCGCGCTGGATCTGCCCATCATCTATGATAGCGACGTGGAAGAGTGGCGCAACGAAGATGGTTCGCTGACCGAGGAGGAATTTATTACACCCTGGCGCGACGTGCCAGCCGAGGAACGCCCCTTCTTTCGCTGGGTGAATGGCTGCGAGAACTGGATGGAGTTCATGGTACGAACGACCTCCGCCCTGCGCCGTATTATCCATGAGTACGACAGCAAACATATCATGATCGTCTGTCATGGCGGCATCATCGAAGCCTCGTTCGTCTATTTCTTTGAAATGAGCATGGCAAATCTCAGGCGGGCCACCGTCGATGCCCGCCATACATCGATCACCCACTGGCATAAAGCGCAATTCGAAGGCTTTCCGGCTGCATGGCTGCTCGAACGCTATAACGATACCCAACATTTGGATAATGCATAAAGGTGCCAGATGCATCACAATCCTACGCCTGAAAATGGCGTTCGGCGCTGGCGCGGCTGATCTCGCGGTGTTGGTCGAGAGCGTGTTCGTAGCCCGACCAGTCCACTTGCAGGCCGCGTTCCGCCAGGATTTCGGCGGCGAGATCGGAGGGGAAGCCCTGTTCCGCGTGCAGCTTGAAGAGGTCTTCGCCCGGCACGATGCCATGTTCATCCGGGGTCAGCTTATCGAGGCGTTTGAGGCCAGACGTCAGCACATGCGCGAATTGGGTTTCCTCGTTCGTCAGCATGTCCATGATGGCGGGCAAGCGCTGCCATTCCTGCTCAGTGAGCAGGGCAGTATGTCCCTGCGCGAAAGGCATAACAAGCTCTCCCAGGAATGGCTTATCGATGCCGAGGATACGCCCCTGGCGTGACGCACGCCTGATGAGGCGACGCACTACCGAATTGCGCCCATCGCGTCCCGGCATGACATCTTCCAACCCCGCGAACAGCACCGCGCGTGTATGATCGAGGATGATACGCTGCGCGCGCTGTTCTACAGGGCCATCACCCGTGCTGCTACTGGGCGCGAGTTCGCCCAATCGCGTCGCCGCTGGCATAAACAGGTCGGTTTCATAGACCGATGGGACGCCTTGCAGCAGTAGCGCGACACGCTCAAGCCCCATACCTGTATCGACGCTGAGGAAGGGCAGGCGCGCCAGCGTGCCGTCCGCGAAACGCTCGAACTCGATGAAGACCAGGTTCCAGATTTCCAGGAAGCGCGGGCAATCGCAGCCCGGCTGGCAGGTGGTTTTGCCACAACCGAACTCGATGCCGCGATCAACGAAGATTTCGCTGTTGGGACCACAGGGACCAGGGCCGCCCATCGTCCAGAAGTTGTCATCTATGCCAAGCGCCACAATGCGCTCCGGCGGGAAGCCCTGGCGCAACCATTCCGCGACGGCCTCTTCGTCGGGCGGCAGGCCGAGCGCGTCATCACCCGCGAAAGTCGTCACCCATAATGATTGCCGCTCAAAACCGAACTCGGGCAGCAGTTCGAGCGCCAGTGCGATGACGCCGCGCTTGCCATAATCTCCCACCGACCAGTTACCGAGCATATGGAAGAAGGTCAGTTTGCGCTCGTTCATGCCGACCGCATCGACATCGGCGGTACGCAGGCAGCGCTGCAAGCTGGTGAGGCGCTTTGAGGGCGGCGTCTCCTGTCCGCGCAGGTAGGGCAAGAGAGGCTGCATTCCCGCGATAGTAAATGAGGTCGTGCTGCCTGGAACAACGAGCGGACTGCCGGGCAACTCAAGATGCCCATGCGCGGTGAAAAACGCCAGGTAGCGTTCAACGATGCTCGTTGAAGAAAAGGATTGCATTTGACTGATTTGCATTGTTTCACTCCTTGTATGAATAGACAAACAAAAAACCCGCCCCGAATATAATTCGGGGCGGGCATGATAATTGCGGCCCGTGGTACCACCCTGTTTGGAAGTTGACCATGCCCTGTCGCATATGCTGAACAGAGATGGACTTCCCACTTTACAGGCACGGAACGCGATGCTTGCGCCAATCGGCGCGCGTTGGCATACGTTCGATGCCCTGCCTTCTGGTAACGGTAGGCTTTCCGGCAAGAATTACTGGCTACCCGCTCAGGGGAAGCGTTCGTCCCGCATCGCGGCCCGGCTGACTCTTTTCACCAGGCCAGAGGGTGGCTTTCCACGCGGTTGCAGTTGCCCGGCTCTCATCAACCCCGGCTCGCTGTAACTGTGACCGGCATGTATTCGTCCCTCGCAACGATTGTGTATTGCGATGTGTCAAGTATACTGCTGGTATCGTTGATTGTCAAGCGAGCAAGGCGACCGCAAGGGTCGCCTTGCTTTTTCACCATCACCCCCCTTCCTAATAATCATTCACAAACTCTGGTTTTTACGGATGAGGCGAGTTTCCCGGAAAAGTTACGTTTCCCTGCACAATGCCATAGCCCGGCAGGCCAAAGGCAAATGCCCAATGCACATTTTTCCCTGGACAACCCGGCTCGCCCACCACATTCTTTTGCAGGGCCTGCCATCCATAATTACCGCTCCCGGTACTCCCCTGATCGTTTAAGTCCTGACATGACACGCTATACAGGTATTGCAATAAATGCTGTGCATCGGTTGGAGCATTAATGAAAACGCGCGAACCATCTCTGTGATAAGAGATCATACGATTTGCCGGAACCTTCGATGCCACATCAATCTGTGTGGAAGGCCAGTGTCCCTCGAGAGGATTGGGCGCTGATCGAGGAAAGACGTTCTTCTGCGGCTGAGGAACTGATGTGTAGAACTGCGTCTCTGCTGTCAACATCACATGGCCGCTACTTGTGAGCGGGAGGTACTTCTGTACAGTGAGGGTCTGGCCTGATTTTACCGGCGTACTACTCTCAAAACCGGGGCAGCTATGATCTGTAGGTATAGAAATGCTATAATTTGGTCCGCCTCCGCTCGTCATCAGGATTCCGGTTACATATCCGCAGCCACTCCCTACAAATGGAATGCCTGCATACACCGTTTTATCTGTATGATTGGTCAGTGAGATGTCGGCAGCCAGCAATTCGCTGAGAAAGTATGGGCCGGGAGTCAGGCTCAGCGACATCTCAAGGCCACCTACCGATGAGGATGCTGTCACCATGTTTGAAGGCGAATGAACTGGCTCAGGAAAGCTCCCTATCGTTTGCGCTTGACGGTGTTGAAAGAGCAGCAGCGATGCGCTAATAAGCGCAGCTATTACCAACACAGCAGCTAACATACTGGCGAATCGCGTTATCCTACGGCCTCGACGTGCTGCAAAAGGATGAGGCTTCGGGACTGGATTTGAGCCAACTACTCCAACCGGCTGCTCTGTTTCGTCTCTATCGCCAGCAACGGCCTGATCGTTGCTAAGCAACCGTTGCTTCGCGCGCTCAATGATCCGCGCTTGCTGCTCTGGTGTGAGTTGCACGGGACGCGGAGAAGCTTGCCGCAACATCGAGACCAGCGCGGCATGTGGTGTATCTATCTCTTCAGGGATGCTATCATCAAACGGTTTCATGGTTGAATACCCCTCTCTGCCTTCTCGTAGAGGCCGCGAAGCTGGCGCAGGGCGCGCGCCAGCATTTTGCGCACACTGCCTTCCGGCTTTTCGAGCATGTCCGCGATGGCAACCAGTCGCAGACCATTGCCATAACGCAAATGAATCAATTGCTGCTGAACGGGCGAAAGTTGCGCCAGCGCGTGGTAGAGTCGCCGGTAGTTCTCCTGCTGCACAGCGCGTTGTTCCGGTGTCAATGCGCCATCTTCCTTTTCTACGACATGCTCCAACGGCAACATAGTAAGCAGGGCGGCATGGCGATAGCGATCAATCACCTTATTGCGAGCCACGCGCCGCAGCCAGGCCAGTTGCTGCTCTTCGCCACGACCTGAGAGTTCAGTATGGTTGTGCGCAGCCATGAAAACCTCTACCAGCAGGTCTTCAGCATCTTGCTGGCTGGCTAGCTGCTGGCATAGATAGGCCAGAATAATAGCGGCATACCGCTTATAAAGAGTAGCATCAATGCCATTTTGCCCCGCGTCCGTATTCAGTTGTTGCATCCTCGCCTCTTTTGTTTGAAATGAGATCTCATAAGTAATGTCGTTTCAAATGATAAAACGTGGCATATCTGCGTGGATTTTTTCGCCTTGACAAATGGACGTTTGTCCATTATACTGAACACTAGAATAATGGACAAACGTCCATTATAAAAAACACGATGGAGATGGGTATGAGTTCTTTGCAGATTACAACCAACCTGCTGGCGCAAGCGGTGCGCGCGCACCGCGAGAGTAGAGGATTTTCCCTGGGAGCATTGGCCGAAAGGGCTGGTATCTCGAAAACGAGCATCTCCAAGATTGAAGCGGGGCAGGGCAATCCTTCGCTTGATGTGATGTGCCGCATTGCCAGCGCCTTAAATGTGCCTGTCGGCTCGCTTTTAGGCGAGGAGAGCCATCCGCAATTACAGGTCATTCGCCATGGCGAAGGGCAGGTCGTCACCTCCGAGTCTGGTTTATCTATCCGGACGCTGCTTACCGAGGGGCGTAATCACCGCACGGAAATCTACGAGATGACCTTGCCAGCGCAGGTAACATATTGCTCTCTGGCTCATATCTCTGGCACGCAGGAATTCATCGCCTGCATCGAAGGAGATCTCTGCCTGGGGCCAGAAGGGCAGGAGGTGCGTTTGCAACCGGGAGACGCCGTCTGGTTCGCTGCCGATCTGCCCCATTCCTATGCCTCTAGCGGCGGGGCAAAAGCGCTCCTGGTCATGAAATACCCTCCCGCCGCGCCGGGCGTTTTATTGTGAGGTATTTGCCCTCGCCCTGGTTCCCTGCAATTGAGTCGAAAGGAAACGAGAATGTCTGACAAACGCGAAGATTTTCTGATCAGGTATGCACATGATTTTGCCCCTTTCATCGTAGCGCGAGCATCTGGTTCCTGGCTAGAAACGACGGATGGGCAACGCATCCTCGACTTCACCTCCGGCCAGATCTGCTCAACCATTGGACATAACCACCAGCAACTGGTTGAGGCGGTGAAGCGGTCGCTGGATGATGTGATGCATCTCAATTCCTGGATGTTGTCTGAACCTGTGCTGGCGCTGGCTGAAAGGCTTGTTGAGCTTGCCGGGTCATCGCTCAATAAGGTTATACTGGTTAATACGGGGGGAGAGGCAAACGAGGTCGCTTTACGCCTCGCCAAAATGAACACGGGACGCTTCGAGATAGTGGGGTTGACACGTAGCTGGCATGGCTTGCAGGCTGGTGTAGCTTCGCTCAACCTGGCGGGAGGCCATGCCGGGTATGGGCCAATGATGCCGGGTACGCTCACGCTGCCAGCGCCCTATGCCTATCGCTGCCCCATTCGCCACTGCAACGGCACATGCGACTGCTCATGTTTAGAAGCCAGTTTTGAGGTGATTGACCAGCAATCGGTGGGTTCCCTGTGCGCTGCCATTGCTGAGCCAGTATTGTCAGCAGGCGGCATCATTGTGCCACCGCCCGATTACTTCCGGCGTTTACGCGCTCTATGTGATGACCGCGATATGCTTTTGATTATTGATGAGGCTCAGACGGGCTTTGGCCGGCTGGGTACTATGTTTGGGTACGAGTTGTATGGGATCGAACCGGATATTTTGTCGGTGTCCAAGACACTGGGAGGCGGTGTACCTCTTGCTGCCACACTCACTACTGCGACCATCGAGTCAGATTGCTATAACAAGGGGTTCGTGCATATTACCTCACACGTCTCCGACCCGCTTCCAGCCGCCGCCGGGCTGGCTGTTATCGAGGTTATTGAAAAGGATGGTCTCGTTGAACAGGCCCGGCAGCGTGGAGAGTATCTAATGGCGCGGTTGCATGAGCTTCAGGAGCGTCATGAGCAGATTGGCGACGTGCGCGGAAAAGGGCTGCTCGTGGGCATAGAACTCGTGGAAGATCGTGTCAAGAAAACTCCCGCCGACGCGCTGGCGCTAGCGGTGGGCGACGAATGCATACGACGCGGGCTGTCGATGAATATTGTGCGTTCCGCTGGCGGTCTGCCTAACTGTTTCCGCATGGCACCACCGTTATCAGTAACGGAAGAGGAGATTGATATTGCCATACAAATTATGGATGACGCGCTGACGGCGGCGCTCGCCTCTCGACTTACTCGCCTGTCATCCTCGTTTTAGTTGTCATCCTGAGCGCAAGCGAAGGATCTCTCGTCGTGAGGCATAGATCCTTCGTTGCGCTCAGGATGACAGGCAAAGCGGCATCACAAAATGATCTCGCCTTGATTCTTCCTTAAAAATGGCACAAATTTGGCGTTTCGCCTTGCCAAAAGGGTAGACAATCAGAGGCGCATGTGGTATAATCTAGCCATTCAGACACAGAGATTCGGGACGATGTTTTAAGTCACGAGGTAATTGTCTATGGATACGGTTTTGATCACATCACGGGTTGCGGCGCTGTCACGGACAGCGGCGGCGCAGAGTGATTGGTAGATATACACTGGGGATAGTTTGCCCTGGTGTTTTTTTTTCACATTTTTCTTTTTTTATACGCGCATGGTTGCCGGGCTCATCGATTTTTCTTCATTCTGTGGGCCAATCTCTTGAATGTTCGTCAGATACGAGCATATCCTATTTGCGAAAGGAGGAACGAAGAAGTCCCTTACGAGCTAACGGCGCGTACTTACGTAGGCCAGAAAACAGAGCGAGGCTACGTAGTTGATTTGCGTATAGAGTTTAACGAGAAGTGGTGCGGGGTGGTTTGCTAGATTTGAAGGAGATAACCGACAGTGAATTCAAGTATGATCAGTAAGATCGCTAAAGCCAAGCGTTACGCAGAAGAACCCGAAAGAATCCAGTTCAATCGCTTTGAAGCGACTTTCCGGGGCGAGAATGATGTTCATACCACGAACTATGATAACGGGGAGTGGCATTGCACCTGTCGTTTCTTCCATGACTGGGGGGATTGCAGTCACACGATGGCGATGCAGCGAGTTTTGGGCGTGACTATTCCAGCAGCGCACCGGCACGGTATCCCTGCGGGTATAGGCACTGGCCCGCTCATGCACTAAACTAACCAGCATCTCGCATACCTGGCGCGAGGGCAGGCAGCCCTGGCGTCGGCCACCGAAAACATAAAGAAGCGCTGAAACCGATGGGTTCGCTCAGCGCTTTTTCATTTTATGGCGGCAGAAGAGAAGAAGTTAGTGTCTCCGCGCCCGTGCAAGCAGGCGCTCGTCGCGTTAGACCAGGCGATCGCGGACCAGGGCGATGACAACCCGCAGGATAAGGACAAGGCTGACGCACAGGCCCAGGTATCCCAGCGCCTGAAACAGGCTAATGGGAGCGATGAGTACCGGCCCTCCTGCTGCGCCGAGGAGCAGCACCGACATCAGCCCGATAGCCGCTCCCAGCACGGCCAGGATCGCTCGACTGACCAGGGTGGAGATCAGCCGCGCATCGCGGGCGTCGGCGAACAACCGCACATTGACTGAGAGCGAACCGCGTTCGACCGCTTCCGTGATGCGATCCAGCCGTCGCGGCAGGCGGCGCAGAATGGGGAGCAGGGCCTGGAGTTCATCGGTCACGGTTTTGCCGAGCGAGGAGGGCGCGAGTCCCTCGCGTATCCATCGCATCGCCAGGGCGCGTGCTTCATCCATGATCTGAAAGCCAGGTGAAAGGACGCGCAGGGTCCCCTCCAGCGTCATCACCGCCCGAAAGACCGCCCCAATCTCCGGGGGAAAGGCGATCCCAAACTGGAGCAGCAGCGCAAACATCTCACTGAACATCGCTGCGCCGAGTTCCATGCCGGACCCCAGGCGCTGCGCCATGAAGTTTGCCAGGGCGCGTTCGAGTAGCTCATCGTTCATATCCGCCGGGGTCTCGGTAGCCAGGTCCAGCAGCGCGATACGCAGCTCAGCCGCATCGCGGCGCTGCATCGCCCCCAGAATGCTGCGCAGCGCCACTTGCTGGAGCGGATTGATCCGGCCTACCGAGCCAAAGTCGAGTAGTCCCAGTTGTCCAGTACGTAAGACTATCACGTTCCCAGGATGCGGGTCGGCATGGAATGTCCCTTCACGCATGACCTGCCCCAAAAGGGCGTCCAGCAGATCACGCGCCAGGGCGATGCGTTCCAGGCCAAGTTCTTCAAGCAGCGAACTGGCGTCGCGCACACTTTTGCCATCGAACCACTCCATCAACAGTACCCGGCCAGTCGAGAGGCTCGTGTACACCGTAGGGATATGCACGATCTTCGTTGCCCCGATGGCGGCGGAGACCGTAGCGATATTGCGGGCCTCGACCCGGAAATCTAGCTCCTCCCGCAGGGATGCAGCAAACCCCTGAGCCATGTCCAGCACACGGAACTCGCGTCCCCACGTGGTATTCGACTCGACCAGGCGCGCCAACCTCAGCATGATATCCAGATCACCCTCCATGAGCGCCGCGATGCCGGGACGCTGCACCTTGACGGCGACCGGCTCGCCGGACAACAGCCGCGCCCGATACACCTGGGCAATGGAGGCCCCGGCCACCGGCTCCCAATCGAAATCCGCGAAGAGGCTGGCGGGAGCCGCGCCCAACTCGCTGGTGAGCCAGGTCTCCATCTCGGCACGGGGAACGAGTACGGCTGCATCCTGGAGCATGGTTAGCTCCGCAAGCACTACTGGAGGAAGCAGGTCCGAACGGGTCGAGAGCATCTGCCCCAGTTTGACGAAGACACCGCCAGCCTCTTCCAGGGCCTCACGCAGATTGCGGATCAGCCTGGGGGTCTCGGCATCCGGTGTGGCCTGTCTGCCCCCAAACAGCAACGGGACCAGGCCGTGCCGGGCCGCCAGCCAGGTGATGTGAGAGTAGCGGCGTCTGCGCACCGCCCAGCGACGCAGGGAGCGCAGCGGGTGCGGCACGGTAGCCAGACGCCCCTGGATACGCACCAGGGGGCCGGGGCGCGCGAGCAATTCCAACAGAACAGAGACCGCCATCGATGCCAGTAATGCTGGCAGCAGGATCGCGAAGACGAAAAAGAGCGGATAGGGAACGGGCGTCTGGGGAGCCACCGCCAGCGCGAGCAAACTGCCGATTAGCAGTCCCAGCCCGGACGCGACCAGCGCGCGCACCCAGGATTGGCGGATACCGAGCAGCCGTCCTCCAAACGATACCAGAAAAGTGATCAAGAGGACAAAGGCCAGCACACGGAGCAATACATCAAACACCATACGATCTTCACTTCCTTTCAGGGTGAGAGCTACATGAGTTCCCTATTCTGGGAGAAATTCCCCACGAAGTGAAGCGCGCAGACCGTCTCGCCTCAATTGAGTCAATAATGACATGAGTAACAAAAATCAGTTCTCTTCTTGTCGAAGGCGGCAAGGGAACTTGCGCGTCGCTACCGGTGGTTAGCCGCCGATGGCGGGAATGAAGTGCATGACAATAATCGCCGAAAACATGATGACGGCCAGAATCAGGATATAGATCAGGTCCCGTTTGACATAGGCATAGTGTTCAGAGGTAATCAGGCTCACGTTGCGCTGCGCCTGCTGTTTGAGCGCGGACTGGCGGCGCGCCGCCAGACGAGCAGCCGCGCTACCCTTATTGATGTCGGGCGCGCTGACAACTTCTTCCTTCTCCTTAGGCGTGGTTTCGCTTTCCACTTCGGATTTTTTATCAGACTTTTTAGTGGTAGCAATCTCTGCTTTGGATGCGGTAGCAGTGCTGGCATTTGTACCCTTAGAGGTTGGTGCCGCAAGCGTCGTTTCTTCCTCGCCGCTCTCGTCCTGTCTATCGTTTCTGGTGGCAGTCGAAGCTGAATCCGGGCGCACCAGTTGAATGTTTTTCTGTGGCTTCGGCCTGTTGCGTGACGCTCCACCGCGCGCGCTTGCTGTTTTCTTTGGCATTGTTTTACTCTTCTCCCTGGCCCACCTACCGCGAAAGATACACCGGGCATCGTGGGCAAATTATTGCTGGCTGGCTCTCTATATTACTGCCCCTCTACGGTTTCTAACGTCTAAAAAATAAGGAAAGTATCGTTTCAACGCCTGTCAACGACACACTGAGATGCAGCATTGTTTTCTTTCAGGGCTATTATAGTTCCTGACTCCTACTTTTGTAAAGACACCCGCAGAGCGTCTGTATTTCTTCTGCCGTGAACTCACGAACTGGTGTCAAACACGATTCATCGAACTCCCGCATGGTCTGTTTGTCGATCACACCGGCGGTGTAATAGTCGGAAACCGTTTCGTGAATAGCCGCAAACGCATCACTTTTATACGTCTTGTCCTCAGCCATAGCACTGTACCTCTTTGTAGACCCCTAACTTGACCAGCTTTGTAAGCTCCTCCTCAAAGCAAATCAAGCTCTTTTTCTGTGGAGCAAGAATCATTAACTACTTGCTAGCCATTTCTTTGTGTGTATCCGAGGCAATCGCTTCAAAAATATCTGCATCCGTCTCTTGCTGCCACGCCGGAAGCTGTTGCCAATCGGCGATATAACTCTCCTTCGGCTGAGGGAAATGCTTGAAAATTTGCCCGATCCAGCATAGGCACACGAAGCGCCCTTTTTGTTCGCGGCTGAGTTGCCTGGCCTGCCCATCCGTTACCTGCATAAACTGGCTCACTTGCTCATAGACCGCAATGGCGCTTTGTTGTTCCCAGCCTTGCATCTCCTCCCACGGAGCAACATAACCTGGCTTTGGTGTTCCGGGATAGTATGTAGTTACGCCTGTAATCCAGGCAGACCTGAAAAAACGTCCCGCCTGTTCCTGTTCTGTATTCAATAAGGTCTCCTTTTAACACACATCCAACTGCATACCTAAGTTGCAGACATAGGAATTGTTTGCAGCATATTCTTTCAGTTGCAGATAGAGCGAATGCGCTTGTGATACTTTATCTTGCGCATTGAGAGCTTTCGCAATTTTAAGAGCCTCAATTGCTGATTGTGCGCTTCCCTCTATATCCTTTTCAGCAAAGAACAAACGCGCTTCTGTGAGCGATAAGTTGATACGCCAGATCACAAGATCGGGACTCAGGGTTTTCCAGGCCGTATTTAGTTCGTGCCTTGCCTCTTTGAATCTATGGAGTTGTATCAATGTTTTTGCGCGCTCATGCTGAGTCGTCGTGATATTCAGTTTTACAAAACTCTCATCATTTTCTATACCACCTGTATATACTAGATTCGCTACTTTCTCATGCCACCTATCACACTGCGTCTTCACATGTTCACTGTTTTCTGACCCATCAGCATATACTTCAGCAGCAACAAGATAGATGTTGCCTTTGAGCGGTGCGCGAATCCTATCCACACATGTTAATGCTGCATCAACATCGTCTCTTGCAAGCGAAAGATGTTTTTGCTCAAGATGGAGCCTTGCCCGCCAAAAGTAGGCAGACGCAATCAGTTCAGCATTATCAAGCTGTACAGCCAACTCGATGCCTGATTGCGCATCATATAAAGCTTGCCTCGTCTTCATCTGCCGTTGTGCAAATCGTGTAGCAAGCTGGTAATAGCGGCAGAGGAGTGTTTGCCATTGCTCTTGCTCAGTTATTGGTGACTTATCAGCAAGCGTCACCAACCTTCCAAGTTGTCTATTAAATCTGGGCGCAAATTGTTCGATGCCACCACGCCAGGTCGCTTCCCACCCCATAGCAAGCAGGTCTTCATATAACGTAAACGTCTCTTCTTCAAAATTGATAGCTCCCAGGACATCATTAAGGGGTAGAGCCAGTGCTATCCCGCTCGTACTCAGCAAACGTAAAAGCTCACGACGTTGCTTATTCATGGCGTCACTTTCTTGTTCGGACTCCAGAAAAAGCGGGCTTCTGGCTATTGAAAGATCATCATGCGCCAGAGGTGTTTTATCAAGCTCCCTGTCCACATGCACTCGAACATGCCCTATCTGTATGGCGTCTCTTACCTCTTGCGCATCTAATCCCATCAGTTGCGCGAGTCGCGCTATTTCATGATGAGCGGGAAAACGTCTTCCCTGCTCCCATGAGCTGATGGTCTCTTTGGAATACCCGAACAGTTCCGCAATTTCAGTTTGCGTACAATTGTACTGGTAGGTTTTCCGATAACGCCTCAGCAGTTCGCCAAAGCTGGTCCCCTGTCCCATGTTTCCTCTCCTGCTCATTATTTCTGCACTAGCATTCTTCTGCACGTTGTACGTGCGGATGTACTAATCTGCACTGTCTTTGCGTGTGCGCCTGTGGCACACTCTGGGTAGCAGGATACATGCGGTCAACCGTGAGGAATGCAGAGCCGTCCACGCTCTCCATTCCCTCTCTGGCACAGAAGACACTCAGCCACGCCTTTATGGTTTGAGTGTAGCATGTATCCTGGTGAAAGACAATGGTATCGATGTGTGAGCGTAGAATAACGGGGGAAGGAAGTTTTTGATGGACAAAGAGCAAACTCGGCTAGAAGCTTTGGTGGAGAAAGCAGCCATGCTGGGCATCGTAGAGGAACAGGGCTACGATGCGCCATTTGCCACCTTTACCTGGGAGCAGTGGCAGCAGATGCAGGCGCGTATGGCGCAACGTTTCACGCGCTTTCAACGAGCTATTCACTACAAACAGGCCAAAGTCGCGGTGTTGATTGCGCAGGAGATTATCACAGTGGGGATGGATTTGCTCGATGAAGCCAGTGGCTGGATTGGCATTCCAGAGGACCATTGGCTAGCATCCGTGCTGAAGAAAGGAACCCATCATGCAACAACATCTTCCTAAGAGAACGTTGACCGATCAACAGACGTTTTTCCTCAATGAGCCTATTACCATTACATCACGTTTCCATCGCCTCCTCGAAAAAGTTCACACCGAGGCTATCGAGCAGCTGGATTACCGGCGCGAGCGACAGGTGTATTTGCTTACCAACGGCCAGTGCACTATCGGCCAGATTGCTAGCTTGCTGGCAATTCATCCGGTAGATGTCGCGCAGATGATGAAGCAGCTTCTGGTGATGGGCTATGTCGAGCTTCTTCCAGCTATTGATGCTCCTTAGAACCTGGTGATTGGGAAATTTTCCTACATTTGGAGAGGCATTTGCTATTTGACAAGGTAGCCACTCTGTGCTACCCTAAGCATGGCACGAAGGGGCAAATTACCAGTAGACAGCCAGCACATCACAACAATGTAGGCGCGCCAGGAGAAGACTAGCCCGTATGGCTGGTCGTTTTTCATATATTACGAGGGTTGCATCATCATGGCAAGAATAGTGGTCGCAATGAGCGGCGGCGTGGATAGTTCGGTAGCCGCCGCGCTGCTCAAGGAACAGGGACACGAGGTGATCGGCATTATGCTGCGCCTGTGGTCTGAGCCGGGCGTCATCGAGGACGATGGCGTCGAGCGCGTTGCGCAAAATAAATGTTGCTCCCTCGAATCGGTGGATGATGCGCGGCGCGTAGCGCGTATGCTCGATATGCCATTCTACCTGGTGAATGTGGAGCAAGAGTTCAAAGAGAATGTGGTGGACTTCTTTTACCAGGAATACGTGGCGGGGCGCACCCCCAATCCATGTCTGACCTGCAACCGCCATATCCGCTTCACCCTGCTGCTCAATCGCGCGCTCGCGCTCGATGCCGATTACCTGGCGACGGGCCATTATGTGCGCGTGGATACGCATCCGCTCACGGGCAAGTTTCGATTGCGGCGGGGCGTCGATGCTGGCAAAGATCAATCGTATGTGCTGCATGTCCTCAACCAGCAGCAACTGGCGCACGCCTGCTTCCCGCTCGGCGAGTATACCAAGCCGCAGGTGCGCGAGATGGCGGCACAACGCGGTATGAGCGTGGCAAGCAAGGCCGAAAGCCAGGAAATTTGCTTCGTAGCGCAAAACGATTATCGCGGCTTTATTGATCGCTACGCCGTAAATCAGGGAGCAGACCCGGTACTTGTTGGCGCTGGTGTGGGCA
>DASTKD010000599.1:0-15986 GCA_035716135.1 Ktedonobacteraceae bacterium | reverse complement strand
AAGCCAGAGGGTGCGGTACGCCAGTTGTTTGTGCGCACCCTCCGCCAGTTACGTACAATCTATGATCGGCTAGAAAGGGGGAACAGCGATGAAACCGTTCGATGATATGCTCCCAGAAGAGAAAGAACCACAACATCAGGAGCTGACAACCTTCCTACAGCGTGCCTATCGCAGACCTGTTCTGGTACCACCAACTGAGCAGGGGCAAATCATTGCGCGGGTGCGTGAACGATTGGTGGGAGCAGACCCTGCTGATTCGTATCATGGAGATTTGCTTCACCCACAAATAGGCGTATTCGAACCACCTCAGCATCAGACTGTATCTCCTACAGCACAGCCTGGTCCTAATAAGCGGCCTTACAGCTTGATAGCGTTGCTCGCCGCTGCCATGATCATCGCGGTGCTAGTCGGCACGCCTCTCCTCCTGGAACCCCGGCTCCTATCAACAGGTGGCGACACCTATGACAGTTTTGTAGCGGCCAACGGCATCATGTTTGGCTTTGATGCTCAACATACCCATTTCAATCCGTTTGAGCATACCCTCAATCCAACATCTGTGGGAGGCTTAACGAAGCAGTGGACCTATGAATTGGGCAGCTCCATCCTCTCCTCGCCAACAGTAGCAGATGGCGTGGTCTATATTGGCTGCGTTTGTGGCTACGTGTACGCGCTCGATGCCGCATCCGGGGCGAAGAAGTGGGCTTTCTGGACGGGAGGTAGCCAGGTCGCAGACGTGCCAGCGGTGGTAGATGGTGTGGTCTACATCGGCTCCCTTGAGAGCCACACTCTGTACGCGCTCGATGCCGCCACAGGCAAGAAAAAGTGGTCCTACCAGACAAGAGACTCTATCGTCTCTTCGCCAACAGTGGTGGGCGGCGTGGTCTATGTTGGCTCAGATGACAACACCCTCTACGCGCTCGATGCCGCCACCGGGGCCAGAAAGTGGACTTACCGGACAAGAGGTTCTATTGAATCATCGCCGGCGGTGGCGGGCGGTGTGGTCTATTTCGGCTCTTTCGACGGCAACGTGTACGCGCTCGATGCCACCACCGGGGCCAGAAAGTGGACCTATCGGACAGGAAACAACGTCTACAACTCGCTAGCGGTGGCTGGTGGTGTGGTCTATGTTGGCGCTGGCGATGGTAATGTGTACGCGCTTGACGCCACCACCGGTGCCAAAAAGTGGACCTATCGGATAGGGGGTCTGCTCGGCCCAACTATAACCTCGCCAGCAGTGGCGAATGGCATAGTCTATGTTGGCTCTCGTGGCAGCGTGTACGCGCTTGACGCCACCACCGGTGCCAAAAAGTGGGTTTCCTCGCCACAAGTCGCCATATCCACTGATCCAATAGTGGCGGGTGGTCTGATCTATTTCGGCGGTGGGGGCAACGTATACGCGCTTGACGCCACCACTAGTGCCAAAAAGTGGGCCTACCGGGGTGGAGGCTCCACATGGGACTGCCCGCCAGTAGTGGCTGATGGAGTGGTCTATTACGGCTCCCTTAGCGGTTTCCTGTACGCATTTCATCTCCCTGGTACGTGATCCGAGAGGTTTTTGCTTTGCAGCTTCCCGGGGCGCAAACGCTACAGCTATACTGTGATTCTCCAGGTGTCCAGGTATCAGTTCCTGGACACCTTATGATAATATTCAGAGAGATTACACCGGTGAAAAGGGGTCTGACTGTAGCCCACCAACTCCGCCATTGGAAGATTTGTAAAATCATGACTACATTTCATCACACCGCCGCTATCATTTTAGCTGCTGGCAGTTCTACCCGCATGGGCGGCGGACGCCACAAATTACTATTGCCCCTGCACAATCGCCCGGTACTGGCACATGTGCTTGATGCAGTGCTGGCATCGCAGGCTCGCCCGGTTGTGCTTGTGCTGGGACATCAGGCTGAGCAAGTGCGATCGCATCTTGCCACCTACGCTTCATATCCCGACCTGAGCATCATTGAGAACCCTGACTACTTACAGGGTATGAGTACTTCAATGCGCCTGGGCATACAGACCTTGCAAATTCATGGCTATATGAAGTCTTCGAATGGTGAGATTGATAGCGCACTGGTTTTGCCTGGCGATCAGCCTTTGATTACCGCTCAGGATATAGATGCATTGATTGCAGCATACAGAATGACGGGCAAAAGGATTATCGCACCACTCTATGAAGGCAAGCGCGGCAATCCTGTTTTATTCAATGTCAGTCTGTTTCCCGAATTGTTAGAGGTCACGGGCGATGAAGGCGGACGTAGTGTGCTTGCGCGGCACCGCGACGAAATAGCGGCTGTGGAGATGGGCAACCCCCTGGCAAATATAGATGTGGATACGTGGGAGGCGTACCAGAGGGTTGTTGAAGTATGGGAACAGAAACGCTAGTTGCCAGGGTCGCTTCTAGTCGTCAAATAGCGAAGGTTGCTGACCTGCAATGAGGCGTTTTTGTTCCTCGCGCTGTATCTGCTCGATGCTTTTCTCAGGCGTTGGTAAATCCTCTGGCATGGTCGCGCCGAGCCTTTCGAGGGTAGCGCGGACTTCGCGCCCAACCTTGTTATGGGTATGATTGGCAGCCTCTTTGCCCTGTATTCCTTCGCGCCGGAGTTTGGCATCGGTCTGTGTAGCGCGAAAGATATTGGCACCCAGTTCTTCGCTGCCCATGTAGTCGAGTATTTTGTCGCGCGGTTGAAGGTTTTTACGAGCATGAATGTCGTTTTCCCGAAGTCCACCATAGAGTCCCATGTAGCCGTGATCCTGGAATGTGGCGAAGTCTAATGGTTCAATCACTCCGGCCTGCTGTGCGGCCTGAGCAAGCTGGCTATTGAAAATGGTCATTTCAGAGCGAAAGATGAGACGCTTCTGATCTTCGGGTAATGCCGCTAGTTCATCGGCAAGCTCCTGACGGCGCGTTTGAACCGCGAAATAGGTCTGTCCAAGCGCAACAATAGGTTTCGATGGATCAGCATTCTGGATGATGAGATAGCAGGCATAACGCGAGAGGTGATAATCTTCTGTTTTCCTGGTTGCGCCTGAGCCAATGGGAACCATTTTAACCTGCAGGTTAAAATGGTCTGAAACGGCTTGTTCGCTGTTTTCACAGGCTTTCTTCGCCTGGGCGATAGCTACCTGAAACTTTTGCCATGATGAATACCCCAACAGCTTATAAAGCTGGCGTGCGCTCCAGTATTCGCTGCCATCTTCTGTCTGCTGCTGGATTGCGCCAAATGGTGAGGTGTGTTGGCTCATTGACTTGTTTCCCCCCAACTTATTTAGTGGCCTCATTTTACATGCAATAGAACAAAATATCAAGAGTTTTTCGCTTGCATCTCTCACAAAGTGAGTTATACTTGTGGGAATGAAATGAGGTAGGAAAGCAGCAAGATGGCAACCGACGAACAGAAAAAGCAGGCGCAATTCTGGCTAGAGTACAGTCAGCAATTGTCAGCAACGATTCGTTATAGCGAGGCACTTACAGCCATAGAACGCTCGCTGGCGATGGATGATACGAGCGTGGCGGCGTGGTATGCAAAAGGGACGTACCTGGCAATGCTGGCGCGGTACGACGAGGCGCTGGCAGCCTTTGAGCATACGCTGGCGATGGATGAACAATTCGCGCCCGCCTGGGATGGTATGGCGTGGGCGCTGGGCATACTCGGCAGACGTGATGAGGCGCTGGCAGCCGTCAACCGCGCGTTGGAGCTTGACCCTGAGTATTTTGACGCAATTAAGCGCAAAAAGCGATTGGGTATGTAAATACCGCCTGACGCCCACAAGGGGCGTCACTACATTACGACCGACTCCACCAGCCCCACAATCTCCTGGTGAATTTCTTCCACCGATCTTGAGGCATCGACGGCTTTGATGCGTTCGGGGTATTTGCGCGCGAGCATACGAAAGCCTTCCTGTACCTTCTGGTGAAATGCTTCGGCCTCGGTATCGAAGCGGTTGCGTTCCTCGCGCTGACCGCGCTGGTCGGAGGTAATACTGGTGCGACTGTGTACCTGGGAAGGGTCGAGATCAAGCAGGATGGTCAGGCCTGGCCGCACGCCTTGAGTCGCCAGCATAGAGAGTTGTTCGACCAGTTCGACGCCGACGCCGCGAGCGTAGCCTTGATAGACAATGCTGGCGTCGTAGCAGCGATCAGTAATAACAAGCTTGCCTGCTTGCAGCGCGGGGATGACCAGCGTGGCGAAATGCTGGGCGCGATCGGCCTGAAAGAGAAAGGCTTCCGCCAGGGGGACGATTGCCAGTTCGGGGCGATTGAGTACCAGCGGGCGTATTTCGACGCCCAGGGGAGTGCCGCCCGGTTCGAGCGTGCGAATATAAGAAATATCGCGCGCCTGTAACCATTGTTCTAACAGGCGCATCTGGGTGGTTTTGCCCGCGCCATCCAGCCCTTCAAATGAGATCAAACGTCCCTTGCTTAACTTGCTCACAGACTATTTCCCCCGGTCGGTGCGATACGTCTCGTAATCCCAGTCGAAGTAGGGTTTGGGCAGCATGTCTTCAGGCGTCCAATGCTGGTCGGCTTTGCCGTATTTGCCGTGATATTCTTTGAGGGTTTCGCCCACGTATTCAAACGTTAACTGGCAGATGCGAAAACCCACCGGCACCCAGATGGTAGTTTGCGTGTGATTGCTGATCTCCATTGTCCAGCGGCTGATGTAACCAACATCGCCAACGCCCGCGCAACGGCACACCGACAGCCCGGAGCGCGCCACCGTGCTGCGCGAGTACATCTTCGCCAGGTAGCCGTTATGCCCGCCGATCACTTCCAGTGTATGCGCCAGGATGGTGGTGCCGGGGCGAATAGCTATCTTGCCATCACCCGCTTTGCGGGCTGCTCCCCAGTAGCGGCGAATATCAAGCGGATTATCCAGGTGGATCACATCAACGTTCATATCCCCCTGAAAATACCATTCACCCAGGCGACAATCGTAGGAGTTGGTACCCAATTGTCGCTCGTCAAATGGCTCGATAATAATGTTGCCGTTTCTCAACTCTTCCACAATACGTTTGTCGGACAATAACATGCAGGCGAACTCCTTTGAGCGCTTCGAGTGAACAATTCCCAGGGCGACCGCAAGGGTCGCCCCTACCATACACGAATGGACGGACAAGCAGCCAGCGTATATAGTAGGGGCGACCCTTGCGGTCGCCCTGGCCCAACGCACGCTGCCCGCAATCCTTTGACATTCACATTGAATAGAAAATACGCTATATTTCTTACACCCTATTATCCTCTTCCTCTGTACTATATGCAAGGGGCAGGGCGCGCGCGGCTTCGATTTCTATCCAGATGCGCTGGGCGAGCAGACGGGCTTCGTCTTCGTTGGTGAGGGCTTGCTGGAGCGGGAAGAAGGCACGGTCACTGCTATGGCGATGTATCCAGCGACTGATGATGTTAATTTGATCGACTTCCGCCTTGCCGACAATGCTCGGTGGTTCGCCTAACGAAGAGGCGACTTGCAGGAGTTCGCGCACGGCCTGTTTAGTGGCATCCGGTTCGTGCGTGATGCAGCGCTGGTCTACCAGGCGACCATGCCGGATGAGGAAAAGTTCGTTGTTGCCTGCGCGAGCGGAGGGGTAGACGATGAAGAGGTTGTTGGCTTCGACCGCGCCCGTAATCAATTGCTGGCCGATCAATACTTCATCGGCGCTGCGGATGGTGTCGCGCAGCCACGCGGCTCGTTCAAAATTGAGTTGCTGCGAGGATTCGAGCATCTGGCGGCGCAGGCGGTCCAGCAGGTCTTCGCGCTCGCCGCCTAGAAAGGCGCACACCTCCTCGATGGTTTTGCGGTACGCCTCAATGCCCGTTTCATCTATTCCGCCGCGACAGGGGCCGGGACAGCGATTGAGATGCAGGCGCAAACAGGGGTCGGATGGTTTTGCCTGGGGTGGTAGACCCTTTGTGCAGGTGCGAATGGGAAAGACTTTCTGCACCAGTTCAATGGTAAGATCAACGATGCGACGACTGCGGAACGGGCCGAAGTAACGCGCGCCGTCGGCTGCCACCTCGCGTGTAGCGAAGACGCGCGGAAAGGCGTGCTGAATGTCTATTTTAATAAAGGGATAGAGTTCGTAGTTGCGCAACTGCACGTTATAAGCTGGTTGCAACGCCTTAATCAATTGCGACTCGACCAGCAACGCCTCCAGTTCAGAGCCAAGCACGCGCGTCTCGATTTCTTTGACGTTTTGCAGCAAACCATCCATTTTGCGTGTATAACCGAGCGGCTGGTTATAATAGGACGCCAGGCGATCTTTCAAACATTTGGCCTTGCCCACGTAGATGACCTGTTCGTTGGCATCCTTCATCAGGTAGACACCGGGCAGCGTGGGAAAGTCGCGTTTCCAGGCGGGATTGAGGAACAGCGTACCCGTCGGGCGCACGGTAGTGGCCTGGTTGGAGACACGGCCATCGGCTCGCAATTGCTCGAGCTGCTTTTTGGTGGCGGCCTGCGTAATATCGCCGTTCCAGGCAACGGGCAATTGCAGACGGCGGCGCAGGTGGCCTAATGTTTGAATACCCTGCTCCTGTGCCAGCGCGAGCAGCTTGATAAAGACGGCTGCCGTTACTCTGGCATCGCCCAGGGCGCGATGCCGGTTGGCGGTGGCTATTTTCAGGTGATCGGCCACGTTATCGAGCTTGAAGCGGCGCAAAGCTGGCAGGAAGCGACGCGCCAGGGGGATGGTGTCCAGTCCGTCTATGGGGAAGTCCAGCCCCAGCAGGCGCGCCTCGTAGGAGAGGAAGCCGAGATCGAAACCGACATTATGCCCGACAAGGATTGCGCCATCGATGAAATTGAGAAAATCGGGAAAGATTTCGGCAGCTTTGGGCGCTTTATTCACCATCTCCTGGTTGATACCGGTAAATTGCACGATGAACGAGGGCAGGCGCGTACCAGGGTTGAGCAGGGTTTGAAACGAGCCAAGTACTTCGCTGCCACGAATACGCACCCCGGCAATTTCAATGACGCGGTGCGAGCCGGGGCGCAGGCCCGTTGTTTCGGTGTCAAGCACGACAAATTCGATCTCTCTTAGAGAGCGGTGCGTGCTACGCCAGGCAGTGAGCGACCAGTCCGAATTTTCCGCTTGCTCAAACAGAGAAGAACTATTCAAGGCTTTGCGCAATAACGTCACCCAGACGGGATTTTTCGCCGTAGCAGTACCCTCTGTCACACCAAATAAGTGTCGCAGCAGCGTCTCTTCCGCGACGGCCTGCCCGATGCTCTCCAGAAGTTCGTGCGCGCGCCGCAGCAATACCCCTTGCTGCGCGCTACCCTCGACCTGCGTCATGCTTGCTCTCCCTGTGATCTATCAATATAGATCATTTGTACGTGAAGAATACCATGCAGAGCGCGAGTTTGCAAGTATGGTTCAGCAGCAAAGAAGATGTTACAATCTTCTATACAACAGGAGGAGGGAAGCATTTGATGGAGGGAAACAAACTACAGGCCAGCATCGATGCATTACATGCATTCGTAGCTGAGCGCGGCTGGCGCATTGTTGATGAAAAAGCTATTCAATCAGGCTCTCAATTGATCGTCAGCGATGGCGTAAACAAGATTCCGGTAGCATTGTATACCAGTGGCAACGCGCTCATTCAGGGAAAAGATAGCCCGTTAAGAAACGAGCTTCAAACATGGTGGTATGGGAAAAAAGCTGGCTCATCCCAGCAAATAACAGCGGCAACCGCGCAAGCATCTCTTATCGAGACACCTGTAGTTTCGCCTGTGGCAAATTTCGCGGGTACGGCAAGAATCGGATGCGATGAGTCAGGCAAGGGCGATTATTTTGGACCGCTAGTGATTGCGGCTGTATATGTAGACGCACTGGGCGAAACGCGATTACAAAAGCTGGGAGCGCGTGATAGCAAACTGCTCACAGATAATCGTATCTCAGTCATGGCGGAAGAGATTAAGAAACTCTGCCCTCATCTTGTTGTGCCAGTCGAACCCGGAAGATACAATGAGTTATACGCCAAAATTGGCAATTTGAATCGCCTGCTGGCCTGGGGACATGCCTGGACGCTAGAACAATTGCTGGAGAAAGTGCCGTGCAAACTAGCGATTATTGACCGGTTTGGAGATCCATCCTACGTCCTCAATGCACTGGGCGAAAAAGGGCGTCAGATCACTATCGAGCAGCGTACCCACGCGGAAGAGGATGTCGCTGTAGCAGCCGCGTCGATTCTCGCCCGCGCCAGGTTTGTGCAGATCATGGAGCAGTTGTCCAAAAGCGCCAGGGAAACGCTGCCCAAAGGAGCTTCTGACCCAGCAATTGTAGATGTAGGACGCAAGATTGTTGCTCGCATGGGAAAAGAGCGATTGGTGGAATTCGCCAAACTCCATTTCAGGACAACCGAAGCCATTTTAATGAATATTCCCGACCAAAACCTGAGTGACTTGTCATCCTGAGCGCAGCGAAGGATCTGCGCGGCCCGATGAGAGATCCTTCGCTGCGCTCAGGATGACAGAGCCGATGATGTGTGGAAATATTCATCAGGTCTGAGAGATAATAAGGGGATTTACAATGAACGATCATAAAATACGCACGGTGGGCATTCTCATCTTTGATGATGTCGAGGTGCTTGACTTCTGCGGGCCGTTCGAGGTTTTCTCGATGGCTCGCCCGGCTGGCATCCACAGCGATGATAGCGTACTGTTCAAAGCTATCACCATCGCTGAAGAAGACAGAATTATCACCTGTCGCGGCGGTCTGCTGGTGAAGCCGCATTATACGATTAAAAATGCGCCTCCGCTTGATATATTGCTTGTGCCGGGCGGTCAGGGGACGCGCAGGGAACGACACAACCAGCGATTGCTCGACTGGATTGGTGAGCAGGACCAGCGCACCGACCTGACAACAAGCGTATGTACGGGAGCCTTCCTGCTGGCCGAACGTGGTTTGCTCGATCAGCATCGCGCCACTACGCACTGGAATAGCGTCGAATGGATGCGCGATACCTATCCCTCCATCACTATGCTAGACGATCAGCGCGTTGTCGACGAGGGGCATATTATCACGTCGGCTGGCGTCTCCGCCGGTATCGACATGAGCCTGCACATTATAGCAAGACTGCATGGCGTCGATACCGCAAAGTGGACGGCGCGACGCATGGAATACGACTGGCGTAATGGGCAATAAAAAATGATAAACCCACAATTGCAGGGCAAAGTCGCTCTCATAACAGGAGCTAATCACGGCATTGGAGCGGCTACCGCCAGGTTATTAGCTACGCAAGGAGTTTCTATCCTCATCAACTACCTGCGGATGCCGCCTCTCGCTACTCAGGGCGAGTATGGTAGTCAGGAAAGTGATAGCTCAACTCCTGGTATCGCTTATTACAACGCTCGCCGCAATCTGACCGCTGATGAAGTGGTACAGGCTATCCGCGCTGAAGGCGGTAAAGTTGAGGCTATAGAGGCTGATCTTTCTTTGCCTGAGACCATTCCAATGCTGTTTGAAAGAGCCGATGCGCTATTTGGCCCGGTTGATATTCTGGTGAACAATGCCGATTACTGTCTACAAGACACTTTTCTTCCACTTGAACAGGATGCAGCACATCTCGCGCCGGATGGTTTTCCGGCAACTACTATCACGTCGGAAATCCTTGAACGGCATTTCGCCGTCAATAGCCGCACAGTGGCTTTGATGATAGCGGAGTTCGCGCGGCGGCACATCGCGCGGAGGGCGCAGTGGGGGCGTATCATCAATCTCAGTACGGATGGCGCGCCGGGCTTCGCAGGCGAGGTTTCCTATGGCGCGAGCAAAGCCGCTATCGAATCATACAGCCGCGCCGCCGCGAAAGAACTGGGCAGGTATGGCATCACCGTCAATATTGTTTCGCCGGGGCCGGTGCAGACGGGTTGGCTTGCGCCAGACTTAGAAAAGATCGTTGCAGCAGAGACGCCGCTGGGACGCGCCGGACAGCCAGAAGATGTCGCGGACGTGATCGTCTTTCTGGCATCCGAACAGGCACGCTGGCTGACTGGACAGCTCATTTCCGTGAGCGGCGGACACCGGATGATCTAGATATGTCTATTTATTCCTGAATGCCTTTCGCCTGGGTGAGTTGTTCGAGGGATAGATAGGTATCTTTCAGGTTGGCTCCGCTTAGATCAGCCCCGCTCAGGTTGGTACCGTTCAAATTAGCGCCACTTAACCTGGCCTCGCGCAGATCGGCTTCGCTCAGGTCAGCCCGGCTCAAGTCGGCTACGATGAGATTAGCCTCGCCCAAGATTGCATAACTGAGGTCGGCCCGGCTCAGGTTTGCCCCGCTCAAATTAGTCTCGCGCAGGTTGGCCCGGCTCAGATTGGCGTAACTCAGATCGGCGGTACTCAGGTAGGCACTACTCAGGTTCGCATCGCTCAGATTAGCCCCGCGCAGATCGGCCTTGCCCAGGTCGGCCTTATTCAAATTGGCATCGCTCAGATTAGCATTGCTCAGGTTGGCTCCGCTTAAATTGGCTTCACTCAGGTTGGTTTTGTTCAGATCGGCCCCGCTCAGATTGATCCCGCTCAAGACAATGTGAGCCAGATTAGTACCGCTCAGATCGGCATAATTCAGGTCAACAATGCCGGTGAGTTGCGACTCGCATAAAAACTGCACGACTCGCAGCTTCTGTTTTGCCGTTATTTGAGGAAGCAGGGCGATTGTCCTGGCATGTGCCAGGTTGCGTACTTCAGCGCCGGGTTGCGATGAACGCAGGTCCTTTTCAAGCAGCAGTTCGGTCAGGCTAGCAAGATAGGCTTGTAGCATCGTTTCACGCACATGATCTGCTGCAATTATGCGGTCATTTTTGCGGTCGAGAGCGTTGAACAAGGCCGCGAGGAGAACAAGCACAAGGGGTATAATGAGAAACTGCGCCCAATCCCATATATTTCTAGCGGAGTCAGACCCTCCCCCACGCAACCAGTAGCTGGCTACAATGGCCGCGCTGGCTACGATACATATGCCACTCAGGAGCGGCACCCGTCGTTTTGTCTTCATTGCGCTTCTCTGTCTTCCCCACTTCACGGTTCGTAATTTATCAATAGAACGGACGCCGTATCAAAGCGTAACTGCAATGAGGCAAGCAGCCGGATTCCTGGTATTCTATAGCAATTTCTTTGATATGGCACAAAAATTTCACTTTTCGCGCGTGGAATACGTTATAATGTCAAGACACCAGGAAAACAGCTTAGAATCGGTTGAGAGGAAGTGTATGGTCACGAAGAAGGCCACTCGCGGAACGGCGAAGAAACGCGCATCCGGCGAAAAGGACCTGACAGGGCAGCTTGAGTTCCCATTATTGCCAATCCGTAATACTGTATTGATACCCAATGTCGTTACCCCGTTGATGGTCGGACGCGAACAATCGATCAAGGCTATCGAGGCGGCCATGAGCGCGGAGCGGATGTTGTTCGTCGTCACGCAAAAGAGTGAAGAGTTAGAAGACCCCGGCCCGGATGATGTGTATACCATCGGCGTCGAAGCCGTGATTGACCGCGTACTTAAATTGCCAGACGGCACCACCAGCGTCTTGATCCACGGACAGAGACGTTTGCGCCGCCTGGAATATACGCAGACGATGCCTTTTATGCGCGTGCAAACGGAAGTGGTACAGGAGGAGACGGAGCGTACGCTGGCGGTAGAAGCGTTGATGCGGGCAACGCTGGCGCTGTTTGAAAAATGCATCAAGCTGAGTAATATCCTGCCCGACGAGGCATTCATCACGGCCATGAATATTGATAAGCCGGGCTGGCTGGCGGATTTTGTTGTCTCCACGCTCGACACACCTATCGCCACGCGCCAGGAAATCCTGGAATCTTTCAATATCGAAGAACGCTTGCAAAAGACCTGTATCCTGCTCTCGAAAGAACTCAACATTCTCGAACTGGAGTCGGAGATTCACAGCCAGGTGCAGCAAGAGGTGGATAAGAGCCAGCGCGAATACTTCCTGCGCGAACAACTCAAAGCCATCCAGCACGAACTGGGCGAGACAGACCCCACCATCCGTGAGGGCGCGGAATTGCGCGACAAAATCGAGGCGGCAGGTATGCCGGAAGAGGTCAAGATCAGAGCATTGAAGGAGCTTGAGCGGCTGAATGCCACGCCTTCGATGGCTCCCGATTCGGGCGTGATACGCACCTACCTGGACTGGCTGGTGAGCCTGCCCTGGGCGAAGACCAGCGATGATCGACTCGATTTCACAGAGGCACAGCGCATTCTGGAAGAACGACACTACGGGCTGGAAAAGGTCAAAGAGCGCATCCTGGAGTACATCGCTGTGCGCAAGCTTTCCGATACTATGCGCAGCCCTATCCTGTGCTTTGTTGGCCCGCCGGGCGTGGGCAAGACCTCGCTGGGGCGTTCTATCGCCGAGGCGTTGAACCGCAAATTTGTGCGCCTGTCGCTGGGCGGCGTGCATGATGAGGCCGAGATTCGCGGTCATCGCCGCACTTACGTTGGCGCGTTGCCCGGACGTATTCTTCAGACCATGAAGACGGCAGGCACGGTCAATCCGCTTTTTGTGCTGGACGAGATTGACAAAATCGGCGCGGACTACCGGGGCGATCCTTCTGCGGCCCTGCTCGAGGTGCTTGATCCTGAACAGAATCACGCCTTCTCGGATCATTACCTGGAAGTTCCCTATAATCTTTCAAAGGTGATCTTCCTGACGACGGCTAATGTGCTGTATCCCGTGCCTGCCGCGCTGCGCGACCGCCTGGAAGTCATCGAATTGCCGGGCTATACCGAGGACGAGAAGCTGCACATCGCGCGCCAGTTCCTCATTCCCAAACAGATGCAGGAGCATGGGCTGAAAGCGTCCAAAGTGGCCTTTGAGGATGCTGCCATCCACCGTCTCATCCGCGAATACACCTTTGAAGCAGGGGTGCGCAACCTGGAACGCGAAATCGCCTCGGTGCTGCGCAAGGTGGCGCGTAAAGTGGCGGAGGGACGCCGCAGCAAGACCATTATCACGGCGGAAAAACTCCCCGATTACCTGGGGCCGCAAAAGCACTTCTTTGAACTGGCCGAGCAGAAGGACGAACCGGGCATCGCTACCGGCGTGGCGTGGACGAACGCGGGCGGCGACCTGCTGACGGTCGAGGCAACCCTGATGGAGGGACGCGGCAACCTGACGCTGACCGGGCAACTTGGCGATGTGATGAAGGAATCGGCGCAGGCCGCGCTCTCCTACGCTCGCTCGCGCGCAAAACAGCTTGGATTGGAGAGCCGTTTCTACGAAAAGTACGATATTCACCTGCACCTACCAGCCGGAGCTATTCCTAAAGACGGGCCATCGGCGGGCATCACGATGGCAACAGCCCTGATTTCCGCGCTCACACGCCGCGCCGCGCGGCGCGATGTTGCCATGACGGGAGAGATTACGCTGCGCGGGCGCGTGCTGCCCATCGGAGGCGTGAAGGAAAAGGTGCTGGCCGCGCATCGCGCCGGCATCAAAACCTTTATCCTGCCCAAACGCAACATGCAGGACCTGGACGATGTGCCGCACGAAGTCGTGCAAGACCTGCGCTTCCTGCCGGTGGAACGCATGGATGAAGTGCTGCTTATCGCCCTGCACGCTCTCCCACTCTCGCCGGACGACCTGGAGCAGCCAGACCCCGTCCCTTTGCCTGTCAAACCTGTACGAGTGAAGAGAACACCAGTACAACGACCAACTACGCACTCGGCGGGAGCGGTATAATGTGACAGGGCGCGCGAGGGCCGGATGCCCGCCCACAAGGGGCATCCCTACATCCCGGCGAACCACCCTTCTTCCCCTTGCCACGCCTGTACAAGGCAAGGGGAGTGGCGGAAGGGGCATCTTGACATGTAATGACGCCCCTTGTGGGCGTCAGGGGTCTCCTACCTACCATTTCTCCATCAATTGTTACAGGCGGGTCTATACCGCGTTGGATACAATGGAAAGAGAAGTAACTTAGCGGATAGGTCAGCACGTTATGAACAGCCAGCAGTTCATGCCACGTATAACGCCGGAAGAAGAGACATTACGCCAGGAGCGGCGCGAAAATCGCCTGTTGCGTCGCAGACAGCAACGCCGCGCGCGCCTCACTGTGTGGTCTTCCATCGCTATAAGCGTACTTCTATTACTGGGCATGGGCTTTTTCTACCTGCAAGTTCAACATAATCTGAGCGTCAGTGTGCTTCATCCGGCCATCAGTGGGCTTTCGTGCGATAGCGCGGAACAAAACGGCTATCATATCCACGTCCATTTCAGGATTTACGTCAATGGCAAAGATGTTACCATTCCAGCAGGTATTGGCATCCCCACGGACGGTACCTGTTTCTACTGGATGCACACCCATGATGCTACCGGCATTATCCACATCGAAGCGCCCCAGAAACTACATAATCTGGCTCTGGATGACTTCATGACGCTCTGGCAACAGGGTTTTGCCTCGCTCAACTTCCCGCCCCAGGCAACGCAATCGAGCGGCTGGCAAATTTTCGTCAACGGCAAACCCTTCAATGGCATGGTCACTTCTCCCCTGAATACCGAAGTGGCGTTGAGTTCGCACGATGCCATTACGATGGAATACGGCTCACCCAACCCACCTCCCGACACATTCTATGCATTCCCGGCGAACCTACCCACCTAAAGCACGAGTTATGCGGACCTGATAACCTCATAAAGATGAAAAGGCGTGAAACCAGATAATAGCCTCATACGTGCATTAAGAGAAACTCTCCGTTGCTCAACGACGAGCAAACGGTGCGCTAGCCCTCTCCGAGAGAATGGAGGAACCGGGCAAAGGAGGATAACATGTTCGCATTTCTTACCGTGCTTGCGGACGGTGTGACGATTAAAATTGGTAATGATGTCTGGTCGTTCGGCCTCAACTTTATTGTTTACCTCATTATCGCGGCCATCGTCGGTCTGGTCGCGGAAGGTCTGGTGAGGTACCATCTCCCCTTCGGCTTTGTAGGAGCCATCATTGCCGCGCTGGTTGGCATCTGGCTGATGACGAACGTCATCATTATCACCGGCCTGGGGGATGTCAATGTGTTTGGTGTCCCTCTCATTCGAGCGCTGATCGGCGCAATTATTCTGGTCGGCATCTGGAAACTCATCACCTATGGCTTCGCCAGACGCCGCTACAGAACTGCCACTTAGCCACTTACCAGCCACTAATGGAAAGGGCAGAGGACAACTCAAGGCAGGCAGCCAATCATTTTGCTGATTGGCCGTCTGCCTTTCCTTCCTTGCTTCCTCCTTCACAGTTTCAGGCAAAAAAATGATTGACAGGCGTGGGCGTTTATGTCATAATAGCTATGCAGTTACGCGGAGAGGTCGCATAGTGGCCTAGTGCGCTCGCCTGCTAAGTGAGTGGGGGTTTATACCCCCCGAGAGTTCGAATCTCTCCCTCTCCGCCATTTTCGTTTTGATTCTTGCCTCTCCCATTAAATTTCATAATCCTCAGCCCAATTGAATCGAGGATCAGTGATTTCCTCATAGGGTACAGTGTATGTCTTTTTGTGATTCCCTCGTACTAACCCTGCCTTCTTAAACCGAAGTGTCATACTACCACCTTTCGGAGCCTCATCAACTGAGATCATATAGGCTTTTCCATTATCTGGCAGGTACACTGCAAAATACTCGGCCTTTCCCACGTATCCCCGTTTACGGTGATTAGACCCCTTAGTATTAGTCGTTACAGAGACGGTGTTAAACTCGATACAAGTTCCATCCTTCGTAAGACGCCCCGTTTTGACCTGTATACGAACAAGTCGGCTTTCTTTATGAACGAAGAAGCCGAAATGTCGTTCTGTGGTTTCCAGATAGTACGCCAGATCATAGCCCAAATGATCGGCCCAGGGCAGTAGTACCTCAAACCCCAGCTGTATCAAACGGTTCAATACAGCAGTTTGGGAGATCAAGCCTTGTTGTGACGTATCTCTCATGATTTACCCCTCTTTGTTATCGGTCGTATTTATGGGTGTTTTCTCTTACCCTGGGATGTTGCTCTTTCAGGTCAGTATG
>DASTKD010000598.1:0-4319 GCA_035716135.1 Ktedonobacteraceae bacterium | reverse complement strand
TCGCTTCGCTGTTGAGACGATCATCCAGCGCGACTTGCAAGCGATCGGTATTAAGCTGGATATCCAGAACATTCCAGAGGAAGCATTCTTCGCAGGGGCTTTCCCTGTGGGGGAGGCATCACCGCCTACAGGAGCTATTGCTGGCAGGGACGACATCCTCGAGATAGCTGATAATCCCACTTATGATCCAGATGACTCTTCCATGTTTTCGTGTAACCAGTTCCCGCCCAATGGAGGCAACCTTGTCTTCTACTGCAACCACGCTCTGGACGCTCTCTACCAGCAGGAGCTGACAACACCGGACCCTGGCGCGCGGCAGAACATCTTTGCGCAAATCCATCTCATCTACCTGAAAGACTTCCCTATGGTGGTTCTCTATGGCTCGAAGGAACTCTATTTGGTGCGTAGGGGAACGCACAATTTCCGGCCTTCGCCAACTGGAGCATACGTCACCGACAACATCTGGGAGTGGTGGTGCGATAACGGGAAGTGCTAAGCGCGACACTGACTTTTGATGGGTCAATCTATTTCCTTGACTGAACAGCGCTCTTCGTACTATGCTATGGCTGCTACTATCGAAGTCCCTGACATAATAAAGGAGTAGACTGTATGATCAAGCCCTACACCGCCGTCGGACTCATCCCCACCGTGCGAGGCATTCGCACCCGCGCCGACATCAAGCGCAACCTGGAACACCTCAAGCACCTCGTCAAGGCCGCTTCGTGGCTTTCGAGCCTCGATCTTCCTGTGCGCCTGATTGCCTTCCCGGAAGGCGCGTTGCAAGGATTCAACGACGAGGTTCTTGACCTCGATCACGTCCAGTTCGCCAGAGAAGGCGCGATCGATATTCCAGGCGAGGAGACCGAGGAACTGGGCAAGCTCGCCAGGCAGTACAATGCCTTCATTATGGCGCAGGCCAAAGCTCGCCACCCCGAAATCAAGGATCGCTTCTTCAATGTTGGCTTCATTCTCAATCCAGAGGGCGAAGTGATCTTGCAACACTACAAAGTCTCGCCGCTCTTTCCGGTCGAACACTCTGTCTGCCCTCATGATATTTTGACATGGTGGGAGGCTCGCTATGGGAGAAATCTGAATGCCTTCTGGCCTGTGGTAGATACGGAAATCGGGCGGCTCGGCATTATGATGGCGAATGAAGGCTCGTACCCCGAAAACGCGCGCGCCCTCGCCATGAACGGCGCGGAAGTTGTCTATCGCGCTTCCTATCCGCATCCGGCTACTGGCAATGACATCTTCGAAATTCAGAGTCGCGCCCGCGCGCTTGATAATAACATGTACATCGTCGCTCCCAACATGGGAACGTATTATCTCTTGCCGGAGGACGATACCCCTATCGATACCTTCGGCGGTCGTTCTTTTGTCATCAATTACAAAGGACAAATCGTGGGTAAGCAGGAATACGGCGCTGGCTCGACCTACGTTGGCGGCGTGATCGACATCGAGGCATTGCGCGATCATCGCGCTCGCGCTCAGTGGGACAACTGGATGAAAGATCTGCGTACCGAACTCTACCAACTGCTCTACGAAAAGCCTATCTATCCGAAAGACCTGTATCTTGACCGCGAGCCGATGAAGCACGCCGAATACCGCGAACAGGTCATCCAGAAACAGATTGACCTCATGCATGAGCGTGGTATCTGGGTCAAGCCGGAACGCTAACATTTCAAATGGTCGGTAAGAGGATAGCCATGAGGCTATTCTCCTACTGGCAATAACTGGACACGCAGATATGCAAGTAACTCCATACGCCGACATCAATGAAATGATAGAGGTTCTCCTGTTGAGTATACAGCGTATTCTCGGCGCGAAGCTTGTTGCTTTCTATCTTGCAGGTTCTCTCGTCATTGGCGATTTTGATCTCAATACCAGCGATATTGACCTGGTAGCGGCCCTCGCTTCACAAATTGACGACAGAGAATTTGAAGCATTGCAAGAAATGCATACCGCTTTTGCCGCTCAATATAAAGAGTGGGATGGCAGAATCGAAGTATGTTATATCTCTGTGGCTGCCCTGAACACAGTGAGGTCACGTACCAGTCAAATTGCCAATATTAGCCCTGGCGAACCATTTCACAGGAAGGAATCGAGCAGAGAGTGGTTGAGCAATTGGTATCTGGTGCGCGAAAGAGGCGTGACGCTTTTTGGACCTCCGCCAGAGGAAATCATTGAGCCAATTTCAAAGGATGAGTTTATACAGACCATAAAGGCGCACGCCAGGGGATGGGGCGAGTGGGTAAACGATATGCATACGCGGGGTGGTCAGGCATACGCGATTCTAACCATGTGCCGGGCGCTTTATACCTGTACAAATGGCGAGCAAGTTTCAAAGAAGCAGGCCGCGCTGTGGGCGCAGAAAGTATTGCCGGAATGGTCTCAATTGATTCAGAACGCTCTCCTGTGGCGTGAAAGCCAGCGAAATGAGCAAGTAGATCATGCAGCGACCTTCGCGGAGACAAAGCGCTTTGTGGATTTTGTGCGAGATATGATTTTAACAGGTATGTAATGAATAAGCTGGATAATTCCAGCTCGATGGAGTACACTTTCCTGCATGATAAAGCAACATTTCTTTGAAAGCCGGGATGTGCCTGAGCGATTTCAATGTCAGATTCTTTCTTTTCGCTAGATCCAATAATATCTGTGACACAAAAATTGCTCAGGTCAGATAACATCTGGCCTGAGCAATTAACATGTTCGACAAAAAGAAGCTTTGTCAGAGTACGACAGGCTTACGAGCGTTCAAAGGCTCTGGTAATGGCGCGTTTCGCCATCACGGTTGCCATCTGAGCGCGGTACTCCTGGGAGCCGTGAATGTCCGAGACGACTTCCAGACCGTCGGCGGCGTGGCTGGCCGCTTCCGCGATGGTCGCCTCATCCAGCTTTTTGCCGACCAGCGCGGCTTCTACAGCGCTGGCGCGGGTGGGTTTGACCGATGCGCCTGTAATCACGACGCTGGCTGCCGTGCAGACGCCGTTGCCGTCCTGTGTGATGACGGCGGCGCAGCCTACGACAGCGTAATGAGAGGCCCTGTTCGCCAACTTCTCATAGGCGCTGCCGGTACGGGCGGCGGGTTTGGCGAAGCGAATCTCGGTAATCACCTCGCCCGGCTTCAGGTCGGTCTCGAAGAGGTCCTTGAAGAAGTTATCGGCGCTGACGGTGCGCGCGCCATCCGGTCCGCGCGTGGCGATTGTTCCTTTGAGGGCAAGCACCATACCAGGGGTGTCCGCCGCCGGGTCAGAGTGCGCCACGCTGCCGCCGATGGTGCCGCGATTGCGCACCTGCTGGTCGCCGATTTCGGCGATGCCTTCCGGCAACAGGGCGAAGTTTTGCGCGATCACATCCGAACGCTGGAGCGTGACATAGGTGGTCATCGCGCCGACTGTGACGGTATCGCCCACCTCACGAATGTAGGATAGGCCATCGATGCGACCAAGATCAATAAGGTGCGCGGGTTGCGCCAGGCGCAGCTTCATGGTCGGCAGCAGGCTATGGCCGCCGGCCAGGAATTTAGCGTCGTCGCCATATTGCTTCATGAGCGCAATGGCTTCATCCACCGACTGCGCGACATGGTAATCGAATGCTGCTGGTATCATACTACGTTCTCCTTTTGAGCGCGTTGTAACGCGCTCAGGGCGTCATCATTTCGCCCCTACTTCTGATGGATGGCCTTCCATACTCTTTCCGAAGTGAACGGCATATCGAAGTGAGCTACACCGAGCGCATCGATAACAGCGTTTGCGACTGCCGGTGTCGAACCGATGGTGCCGGCCTCGCCCACGCCTTTCACACCAAGCGGATTGACCGTTGTGGGTGTGACGGTTGAATCGAGTTCAAAGCTGGGCAGCTCAGAAGAAAGCGGCATGGCGTAGTCCATCAAGGTCGCGGTCAAAAGCTGTCCATCGTTGCCATAAATGACGCCCTCGATCAACGCCTGCCCGATGCCCTGCGCGAGACCGCCGTGAACCTGCCCCTCGACAAGCATGGGGTTGATCTGGCGTCCGCAGTCATCGACGGCGATCATGCGCTTGAGGTCAACCCGACCGGTTTCTTTGTCGATTTCAACTACGCTGATATGCGTGCCGAATGGGAAGGTGCAGGCTTCCGGCTCCCAGAAAACGGTCGTCTCAAGCCCTGGCTCGATGCTGGGATGCAGCGTATTCGATGTGTTGGCGGCTGCCGCGACATCGGCAAAAGACACGGATTTCTGAGGCGAACCGGCCACCGAGAATTTGCCGTCCTCGAGTGTGACATCAGAAGGACTGGCTTCCAGGATGTGTGAAGCGATCAGCTTCATCTTCTCCCTC
>DASTKD010000597.1:0-4083 GCA_035716135.1 Ktedonobacteraceae bacterium | reverse complement strand
AGCGGCGGTTGTTGTGCCGTTTCACCCATAACCTGGGCATCAGCTACTGCATGTTTCTCTGCCGTGATAACATTGAGCGTCTGAGCCGTCGCCTCTAAACGCGCGATGGTCAGGTCAATATCGCGCCCGACATACAGTTTAGCGGTCTTGCGGCCCTGGTTGCGATAGGCGTACCAGTAGCCTTCTCCCCGTGGACGGGCCTCTTTGCGCAGGGTCATATGTCCATGTTTGCCCTGGAAGGAGAACGAGGAACGAGCGGCAAGCCATGCGAGCCACAGGGCATCCTCTTCTTGTATCGAGTCATGATTCGCGCTTCCCCGCGCACTCAGTGTATAGATATTACTCTCTGGCGACCAGACCAGGGCATGTTCCGCAACTCTGGGCATCGTTTCTTTCTCACCTGGATAGTTTATTACCCAACACCTCCATACGGGTGAGTATAGCAGTTGTGGACTATCAATGCAAGGGCCGGGTATGCAATCTCCTCGCGGTGAAACCGCCTAGCCACCCTCCCAGCGCGGCAAGCAGCACGCCCAGGAAATTGAGAAAGAGAGCTATAACCATGACGTAAGCCGCGATAAAGGCGACCGGTATTGGGACGTATCTGCCAGTTGTGACGCGCGGAGGCGTGTTGAGCGCAATAATTGTCAGGACGAACAGGACAAGCATGATGATGATGGCGCAGGTCAGACCGGTCACAAACCCCGTAACCAACCCGCTAGATGCCCGTTCTCTCCGACGCGCCGCTCTAAAACCTGCCAGGCCGGGGATTACAAGATAGAGCGTCAATCCCACGATAATCACGGAAGTCGTATTAAAACGCGGAATGCCCAGGAAGACAAGGCCGAGTTGAATAAGGGCGAGCAGAATGCCAGGGCCTATGCGTTGAAAAAAGGTGATGGTCCTTGCGCGAATGACATGAACTTGCATTTCTCGTACTACCCTTAGTAGTTCTTTACTGGTATGTACGCAAAAACCGCATCAATTCTCTCTCTATCAGGATAAGTTACTCTTCCTGGGGGGTACCTACATGTTCTATGCGCTGCAATATGTCAAGCATGGCATCGAGCCAGGGTGTATGAGGGAGTTGCGCGGGGTTGTCACTGGAGAACGTATATCCGTTGTCGAGCAGAAGCTGTTCTACCGCCAGGTAATACTCGACCAGCACGCGTTCGCCGTTTGTATGTGCAATGCACTCTTCCAATAGCGCCTGTGCCTCTTCGATTGCCTCTATGTGCTGGCGGGCATCGGCCAGTTGTTGCTGCGCCAGAGTGGTATCGGGTAGTTGAGGGGCGCGGCGGCGCGGACGGCTTTCCTCAGCGGGATTGCCCATGGCCTGTTGCAAGGCCAGCGCCGCCATGCCTGCCTCGATAGCTGCTTCGTCGTGGCGGCGCGCAAGCCAGGCGCGTACCGCGTGGACGCGCACCAGCATATTCGCGCTATCCGGCAGGCGCAAATTATCATCCGCGAGCAGTTCGTCGCTGCCCGTTTCTTCGTCACCCGTTCCGTTGAAGTCTAATTCGTCGTTTTCCATGATTCCGCCATGGCTCTAATCGGTGAAATAGTACAGAATAGCCGTCAGGATGGCTGTAAGTAAGATACAGGACATCGGAAACCAGTAAAAAAACGGGATGCCGATAAACACTGGCTGTGTCGTGTTATAAATACCGGGCCACAGTGTCAGCGCGAATGGGAGAAGGAGAAGCAACAGGAGCCGGGGGCGAGCTTTTCTCTTCGAACGGGTCTGGCGAGTCATCATGGGAAGATTCCCTTTCCTCACGTCAGCAAAGCGCAACATAATAATACTATCGCAAGTTACAGTTATTTCAACATGTTGCACTCATAAAGTACAGTTTTTCGCTTTAGATGCCCCGAAAGTACTATTGCGGAGTTATATTCAAATAAATAGCAATACATAATGTTATACTTCGATTCAATTCAACTTGTTTCACCCGGTTCATATCTGGCACCTCTTTATGGCCGTTTCGTATCTCTGGTATCCATATTTTTGTTTAATACGGGTATGGTTGGCATCATGAGGGGATGGATAAATGTCGCAGCAGGAAATAGCGACAGATCGCCTGGTTAGCGTAATACAATCGATCCAGATGGCCCAGTGGAATGGCGTGCTGACTGTCAGGCGTGGCGAAGGTGCCACTCTTGAGGAGGGTAGTATTGTCTTTGTCAACGGCCAGGTTAAACAGACGGCTGCTGGCAGGCGCAGCGGCACGAATGCCCTCAACTGGCTGAGTACCTGGGGGCAATGTCGTTATATTTTTGCCTCATCCGATGCCAGGCAAACGCAGCCGCTCAATACTATTCCCGCTGCCGGTGGAAACAATATGCGCCCTATCACGAGAGAGCTTGAAACACCCATACCGTCTTTGCCTGCTGAAAAACTTGCGGAGCCGCTTCTGCCCATTTCCGGTTCGACATGGGAGAGAAGACCTCCTTCTTCATCATCCCAGGAAGCGAATATCTTTCACCCAACACAATCGCTTGAGATAGCATTGCGCGGGATTGAGCAAAATCGGTTTTCGCGTTCGCACCGGCAACTCTTCCTCCTCATCGATGGGAAACGTTCCGAGCAAGAGTTAGCGCGGCTGGCAGGGAAAAACCAGCAGGAATTACAGGTATTATTACGTGATCTGGAACGTATCGGCGTTATCCGACCGGGAGGCAACTGATGGCAGATACCATTCCCAATGTTCTTTCAAGAGACGAGGCTCTCGCGGAAATCGTACTCGCGCAGCGCCAGGAGCGTGTGCCAATGCTCGACGGCGCTGACCTGGCGCGCGCGGACCTGCGTAAAACCGATTTGAGCGGGGGCAATATCCGCGAGGCCAACCTGTCTGAGGCCAACTTGAGCGGCGCGTACATGTGCGGGGCCTACCTGCGCAAAGCCAATCTCAGCCGGGCCAATCTCAGCGGTACCGACCTGAGCAAAGCGGTCATGGTGGGCGTCAATCTGATTGGCGCGAACTTGCGCGGGGCCTACCTGCGTGGCACTGATTTGCGCGCGACCGATCTGGCCGGAGTGAACATGAGCGGCGCGGATTTGAGCCGGGCGGATCTGTCCGAGGCAGGCTTAATTGGCGCGGACCTCAGCAAATCTGACCTGGGCGAGGCAGACCTGAGCCGCGCTAATCTCAGTGGTGCCAACCTGGTCGGCGCGGATTTGAGCCGCGCCAACTTGAGCAAAGCTATTCTCAACGGCACAGATCTCAGCCGGGCTGATCTAAGCGGCGCTAAACTGTTGAGCGCCAACCTGAGCCACGCCAATCTGAGTAAAGCCAACCTCATCGGCGCGAATCTCAATCTTGCCATTCTGAGCAATGCCAATCTAAGCGGCGTGTATGCCTGCCGGGCTTCCATGCGCGGCGCGAATCTCGTCGAGGCCAACATCAGTCTCGCCAACCTGAGCGGGGCGTTTTTGAGCCGCGCCTATCTCTTTCGCGCCTATTTGAGCAAAACTGACCTGAGTAAAGTCGATTTGAGCAAAGCGAACTTGATCGGCGCGGATTTAAGCGCCTGCGATTTGAGCAAGGCCAATCTGCGCGATGCCATCTTACAGGGCGCGAATCTGCGCGATGCGTATCTGCGAGCCACCGATTGTAGCGGCGCGAATTTGCAATCCGCTCGTTTAACGGGCGCGGTCCTTACCAATTGTGTGTTTATCAATGCCGACCTGCAAAAAATACAGGCTAATACCGCCGAATTTTCGGATGTCGATATCAATGCGCTCTACAACATTTTGATCGACGCATACACCGCCCGGCAGCTTGGTCTTTTCGTTGGATAGTCTCGCAATAAAGAGGAGCGACAAATGATTAACTGGGAGATGCTGAGCGTCTTTGTGGTCGTATTCACTGCCGTCACCATTCTGGCGTTCTGGGCGGCGCGTTGGCGTCCGGGTGACTTGAATCGCCTGCAGGAATGGGGTCTGGCCGGGCGGCGTTTCGGCACCATCGTTTCGTGGTTCTTGCTTGGCGGCGATGTCTATACCGCGTATTCGTTTGTGGCTGTGCCTGGACTGGTGTTCGCTTCTGGCGCGCTGGGGTTTTACGCCGTTCCCTACCTGGT
>DASTKD010000596.1:0-6673 GCA_035716135.1 Ktedonobacteraceae bacterium | reverse complement strand
CTGCCTGCACCGCGCACAACACTGCGTCCAGCATATCGCCCATAGCATCCTGCACCAGCATTTCTTCTATTTCACCGGACATCTCAACCGACAAACCATACCATATCACCAGACGTTCAGAATGCAGCCCTTGCACAATCTCCCTCCTTGCCACTTGTTTATCAATGGTCTGCTGACTACGCATGTCGCTCTTGTAGCTGCGCTTGCCTATCAGCTTGCGTGCTACCAGCGCCGGATAGCCTTCGACGGCTATGCGATTGTCTGCCGTTGGACGACAGGGAAGGATGCTAATTGGCGAGTTGAACAGGCGGGTTGCGCCCTGATAAAACATCTTGCCGACGGGGACGCGGTGCAGCATCATGGGGCTAATGGCTCCCGCCAGTTGATCGGTAACGCGCATATGCAGTTTATCGCCAGAAGCGCAGCTCGCGCGATACTTATGTAACGTGTCCTCAAATTCCGCTTTGCTCATGGATGCGATAACGCTCATGTAGCCTTGCCAGTTTTGAGGCCATCCAAGATTAGTAATCAGTTTGCGCGGCTGACCAAAGGGAAAGTCGAGCGCAGCTAGCCAGGGGCCATCGCTGCGCAGGAATGCCTCAAACTCATCGAATGAAGGCATCTTGAGGAGGGTTTTGACGCTCAATGTAGTATCGTGCAGTTGGCAGCAGGCGCAGGTGATGGGTTTGCGGCGCGAGGGAGAGGAGGTAAAGTCGAGACCATAGATATTCATATTGAAGCCACTGTTACAACTGCGCCATGACGCGCTTGCTGATGGCGCGCAGGGTAGCGTAAACGCCTGTGCCACTGGAAGCAACCGCCTCGAAGCTGGGCAGGCGACGGCGGTTCAGGTAGCGTTCGAGTACCGGAACGGGCAAGGCCGAGGGCATATCGCGCTTATTCCACTGCATAATGATGGGGAAACTGGTCAGGTCTTTACCGAGGCGGCGCAAATTCATCTCCAGTTCGGTGATGCTTTGCACATTCTCTTCAAACTTCTCGGCCTGCGAGTCCACGACAAAGACGATGCCGTCCGCGCCATTCAGGACGGCCAGGCGCGTGCGCTCGTAGAGTATCTGACCCGGCACTGTATAAAGGTGGAAACGTGTGCGAAAGCCGTAGACCGTCCCCAGGTCGAGCGGCAGGAAATCGAAAAAAAGCGTGCGCTCGGTCTCCGTCGCAATACTGAGCATTTCCCCGCGCACTGATGGGTTGATGCTCTTGAAGACGTATTGTAAGTTGGTGGTTTTCCCGCAATATCCAATACCGTAGTACACGATCTTGCAGTGGATCTCGTGAGAGGCTATATTTATGAGCGCCATGTGCCAGATTTCCTTAATCGCGGAAAAGCAAATCGATGGTGTCTTCAACGGAGGAGCGGAACTGGATATTCAGCACCGAGGATTTCTGGCGTGTCGTATCGGCTCGCACTCGCTCCAGCGTGCGGCTCAATTCGTCGGAAGCCTTCTTTGAAAGTACTTTGACCAGCCCAATATGAGTGAGCTTATCGAAGACAATGACCAGCAGCCACTGATCTTCGATCATGGTCGTATAAATATTCTCATGCACGCCCTGTTGGAAGATGGTACGGAAGTCCTTTTCACCAAGTAATTCCGCGACATGTCGAGAGGAGGAGAACGCGCCGGCCAGCAATGCGCCCAGGGAAGTCGCGTTACGTTTGGTCCTGCTGCCCTGCGTCGTCACGACCTGGCCGCTCTTGTCAAGCAACATGACAGAGGAGGCGCTGGTATCATTCATAAGTTTATATAAGACATTGGAGATAAGAGCAAGCTCATGATCCGAGATAATTAGATTGGTTAATTGTTCCATGTACGCTTCGCCCTCAGTGTTCTTGCAATCCGGGTACACAAGTCTTTACGCTATACAACTTCGCTTCAGCTAATATCAAGCGCTTCAAGAATTTCGGTGCGGCTGGTTTTCACCATGTGTCGCACACGCCCAATGCTTGCAGCATTATCAAACATCGTGACCACCAGGGCATAATCGCCCAGCGGGTCAACGCTCACTAGTCCATGTTCGTACTCATGCAAAACTCCTACCACATTGCCACGCGCGATCTCCTGACCCAGCGCCTCCGCCGTATTGAGGCCAGAGGTCATCATCGCGCCCACGGCCTCCATATCTTCTTTGCCGTCGCGCGCCAGTCCCTCGATCATTAACCCGTCACGCCCTACCAGCACAGCCAGCCGCACCCCCGGAATCGACAGGAAGCGGCTCAGTGTTTGCTTGAGATCAACCATTCTTTCCTCCGTACACACCAGATAGCAACCTGCTCTGGTTGCATGATCTCATGTCATTCTACCCTGATGCCGCCAACACGCGCAATCAAATAGGACATCCTGGCTAATGGATGGGCATTAGACATGCGCCATCATCATACGTTCCTACGAAAGAGAACGTATGAACTTCTATTTCTTTGCAATCTCAAACTTCCGGGTAGCCATTCGGTAATTAGCGGCGATTGGCTCCGTAGTTCGGGGCCTCTTTAGTAACAACCACGTCATGCGGGTGGCTTTCGCGCAAACCGGCGTTGGTGATGCGCACGAAGCGTGTCTTTTCCTGCATTTCGGCAATGGTGGCGCATCCGGCGTAGCCCATCGATTGGCGCAGACCGCCTACCAGTTGATAGACCAGCGGCCCCAGCATACCCTTGTATGGCACACGCGCCTCGATACCTTCGGCGATCAGGTGGCTCTCTTCGATAATATCGTTCTGGAAGTAGCGGTCTTTGCTGAAACTGCGCTGCTTCATGGCAGCAATCGAACCCATGCCCCGGTAATCCTTATAGCGTTCGCCACGCGAGATAATCAGTTCGCCGGGACTCTCATCGACGCCCGCCAACAAACTACCGAGCATGACCGTATCCGCGCCTGCCGCGATAGATTTGGCGATGTCGCCGGAATACTGGATGCCGCCGTCGGCCACAACCGGCACGTCATAGCGGCGAGCCACCCGCGCGCAATCATGAATAGCCGTGATCTGCGGCACACCAACCCCCGCGATAATGCGCGTTGTGCAAATAGCACCTGCACCGATGCCTACCTTCACCCCGTCGACTCCTGCCGCGATCAACGCCTCCGTCGCCTCAGCCGTCACGACATTGCCAGCCATCAACTGCACCCGCGCCCCAAATTGTGCCTTAACATGCGCCACTGTATCGAGTACCATGCGCGAATGAGCATGGGAGGTATCAACGACCAGCACATCCACGCCCTCTTCGATAAGAGCGGCGCAACGCGCATCCACATCCGGGCCAACACCTACCGCCGCGCCAACACGCAAGCGTCCAAGCTCATCCTTAGCGGCATTGGGGTAGAGGATTTTCTTCTGAATATCCTTCATGGTGATCAGACCTTTGAGAATACCATGCTCATCCACTACCGGCAGCTTCTCGATTTTGTAGCGATGCAGGCTATCAGCCGCCTGCTCCAGCGTCGTCCCCACCGGAACCGTGATGAGGCGTTCGCGCGTCATCAGTTCGGCAACGGGACGATCAAAGTTCGTCTCGAAACGAATATCGCGGTTCGTCAGGATGCCCACCAGCTTGCCCTGCTCCGTAATGGGAATACCCGATATATGAAAGCGTTTCATAGCGGCCAGCGCCTCGCTCAACAACGCGCTCGGCTCAAGTGTGATAGGATCGGTAATCATACCCGACTCGGAGCGTTTGACCTTATCGACCTCCTCGGCCTGCGCCTCGATGGACAGATTGCGATGGATCACACCCAGACCGCCCTCGCGCGCCAGCGCGATAGCCAGACGACCCTCGGTAACGGTATCCATGGCCGCGCTAATTACCGGAATATTGATAGTAATGGAACGAGTCAGGCGTGTAGCGGTGGAAACCTCACGGGGCAACACTGCCGAGGCGGCAGGGATAATCAAGACATCGTCAAAAGTCAGGCCCTCCAGAGCAAATTTCTCTGCGAAAGCATCTCTTTCGGGCAGCATAAACGCATCCTGGTCTGGTATGTAGGTTGAAGACATAATTGCGGCGCATCCTCCTTATTAATAAAACGTCCAGCGCACGACCCGCCGTGAGCTGGACCTCCCACCGGGACTAGACGATGAGAACGCACCCATCGTTCGGAATTATTGGTGGTGTGTAATTTCGCTATTCGTTATAATGTAGCACGCAGAAATAAGAAGAGTCAAATTGAAACATATTCTACCTTCCTCCAAAACCCATGTTTATGTGCCATAATACCTGCAAGCACAAGAAGAGAAAGGCAAACGTAATGTCTATCGTCAATCGTGGAACCATAGCCCTCGTGGGGGCGGGGGAATATCTCCCTGAGATGAATCCTGTCGATCAGTACCTGCTTGAGCAACTTCATGAAACGCCGAGCGTGGTCGTATTGCCAACGGCATCGGCTCCCGACGGCGCGGGTGTTCCCGAACGCTGGAACAACATGGGGGTCAAACACTTCACGAAGCTGGGCGCGCCGGTCGAGCCGCTCATGCTGCTTACCCGCGAAGATGCCAACAATCCCATCTTCGCCGAAAAGCTGGCCTACGCGAACTTCATCTACTTTTCGGGCGGCAAACCAGGGTATTTGCTGGAAACGCTCAAGGGTACGGCATCCTGGCGCGCCATACAACAGGTATATGAGCGCGGCGGCGTGATCGCAGGGTGTTCGGCGGGGGCAATGGTCATGGGCGCGGTCCTCTTCGACTTTCCGCAGTTCTGGCGCACCATTCCCGCGCTCGATCTTGTGCCAGGCATCGCGGTTATTCCCCATTTCGACGAGCTACCCAGAGCCATGACATCTACCATTGCCGGTCTCGAACGTAGTAAAATTACGGTAGTTGGCGTAGACGGCGCAACCGCCCTGGTCGTATCTCAAGGTCGTTGGAGCGTTCAGGGAGCAGGCGGCGTTACCGTTATCGCCAGAAAACATAAACATCGCTACCAGGCAGGAGATGAGATTCCGCCTGTCGAAGTCTAACACGTTATCATTACAAGGAGTACCCAATACCCATCATGGAAAACGAAACCCGGCAACGCATTCCCGGTCGCTACGGCATCGAAGAGATCGAAGCCAACCAGCTAGAGGCATGGCCCAATTCCAACCCGGAACGCGATTACGTCACGCATTTTGAGATACCAGAGTTCACCTGCCTGTGTCCGCGTTCGGGCTTCCCCGATTTCGCCACCATCATTATCGACTACGTGCCAGAAAAGTCCGTCGTCGAACTGAAAAGCTTGAAGCTGTACATCAACCAGTATCGCAACCGCCAGATCAGCCACGAGGCAGCCACAAATCGCATTCTGGACGAATTAGTCGCGCTGCTGGCCCCGCGTTGGATGCGTGTGGTAGCCAACTTCACTGTACGCGGCAACATCAAGACTATCATCTTCGCCGAACATAGCACATCTGATTACCAGGGGCCGCGCCCGGAGTTCAGACGCTATCTTCCGGGGATGTAGCCATTTTCGATAGTTCCTGCTCGCGTACACTTTTGGCCCAATCAAATTCTGCCTGCCAGAGTTGTTCTGTGTGCTTCATGTTGCGCAGAACGTTCTCCAGAAACACTGGATCAGGATGATCGGCCAGTTCGTAAACGATACCCTCCATCTCTGATTGCGTATGCAAGATAGTAGTCTGGCAGTAATTGATATAATGATTGAGCAGGAGCAGGCGCTCATCGGGGCGCAATAAATCGATGTAGACCAGTTTATGATGGAAGAATTTCTGATACTCCCCCAGATTGGATGACGTATCCATCATCAACTGGCGAAAGCGTTTGCGCCCCTCATCGGTAATCGTATAAACACGCGCACGCCGATCCGCGCGCGTGTCACTACGCCCCTCCGGCAAGACGGCAATCAGGCCCATTTGCTCCATCTTAGCCAGAATGGTAGACAGGGTTCCGCTGCTGATCCTTGCCCAGGGTCCGATCTGGTCATTGGTGATTTTCATCATCAGATAACCATGAATCGGGAAGCGCATCAACAGGGAAAGAATGATCAGTTCATACATCGCCTTTCCCTAGCGCGTAACGTAAACGCCAATCATGTAAGGGATAACAGCCACAAGAAAACCGATGGACATGAGGAGCGAACTGAAGTCTTCACCGTAATTCAGAAAGCTCGCCCCATTAAAGCCAGCCGCTACGATTCCTAACAGCCCGAATATTGAGGAGATTATCCAGGCTCTTCGCCGCGAAGCAATCGCCAGTCCCAGCAGAATCAACGATGAGAGAAGCAACGCAAACCCGATAATGGCATGAACCCGCAACCATAGAGTGGCATTTCCCAACACCCATAGCACACCCGTCACCACACCTGAGAAGTACTCTGACGGGTGCGCGCCGGGATGCTGGGCCGGAACCACCACAAACAGATTGACCAGCATCCCAACCAGAAATTGAGCAGCCAACAGCAAAAGGGTGATGAGAGTGAGGGTACGCAACGCTCGATACGAAGTCTTTTTTGTAACTTCACGAGTAGCTGTGCTTTGCATAAGAAGGTCTCCGATCTAATGAATGATTTTTAACTATTGGCACTGACAAAGGCTTTATTATTAGCTTTACTAAAGCTACTATAGGAGATAAAAACGTCGTTTGTCAAGAGAGAATATGCTCTATCCCAGGAAAAGCGCCGCAGGTCAACAAAAACATGTTACAATGTGCCTGAGTAAGCTTAGTA
>DASTKD010000595.1:0-14992 GCA_035716135.1 Ktedonobacteraceae bacterium | reverse complement strand
GTCTGCGCGCTGGATGGTCCCCAGGCGGTGCGCAATCATGATGCCGGTGCGCCCGTCCAGTAATGTGCTGACTGCTCGCTCGATCATGTGTTCGGTGGCCGGATCAAGGCGCGACGAGGCTTCATCCAGAATCACCAGACCGGGATCGGCCAGAAAGACACGGGTGAAGGCCAGCAATTGTGCCTCGCCTGCGGAAAGTCCCTCTCCATCTGAACCAAGTTCGGTATCAAGGCCATCGGGCAACGAGCGATGCCAGGCTGTCAGCCCCAGGTCGTCGAGTACTTCGAGAATGCGCGTATCGGGGATGTCCAGGTTGAAGAAGGTCAGGTTGTCGCGTACACTGGCGTGAAACAACTGCACATCCTGTGTCACCATGCCGATGCGCTGGCGCAACGTCTGAAAGTCTGGTTCATGGATGGGTACATCCCCAACGCGAATGTCGCCTTGTTGAATGTCATAGAGCCTGAGCAATAGCCGCGCCAGGGTGGTTTTGCCGCTGCCAGTGCGTCCCAGCACGCCCAGTACTTTGCCAGGTTGCAATGCAAAAGAAATGTCTCGCAATATGGACGTATCGGCTGTGTAACTGAAATCGACGTGGCGAAACTCAACGGCGAGCGCGCCATCTGGGAGCGGCGTGCCTTTGCCAGTGGCAATCGAGGGCCGGACGCGCAGCAGTTCTTCGACGCGCGTGATGCTGGCTCCCGCCTTTTGCAAGTCTTGCAACTGGGTGCGTATCTGCTCGATAGGCTGGGTCAGCAGGTTGGTATAGTAGAAGATGATATAGACGGTGCCAGGCGAAATCTTGCCCGTACTCCACAGGTACGCGCCGAGCGCGAAGGCCAGCGCGTTACCAATGGCGAACAGCGTCAGCGTCGTCATGCCCATCATGTAGTAGCTCATAGTGGCTTTGCGGTTCACCGGATACCAGTTGAAGAGCGCTTGCTGAAAACGGCGCATGACGTAGCGTGTCGCCCCATTGCCCCGGATATCCTCGGTACCCGCCAGTTGCTCGCCCAGGAAGCCATAAAATTCCGCGTTCAACTGCCGTTCCGCCGTCCACGTTGGCACAGCGCGCCCGCGAATGCGAATAAGAGTGAACAGGGCCAACAGCGCGAAGAGTGAGACCGATAGACCCACAAGCCAGTCGATCTGGAAGAGCAGCAGCAAGACGCCGATCATCAAGACCACATTTCCCAGCAGGTAGATGACGAATTTGGAGAAGAAGTTAGACAGAATATTTACATCTCCATCGATGCGTTCGATCATTTCGCCGGAGGTATGCTCTTTATGAAAGGCCATATCCAGGTCGAGGCAGTGAGCGACCAGGTCGGTGCGCAGGCGGTTGGTGGCCGTCCATGCCACCTTTTCGCTGAAGTAGCGCGCCACGATTGATATTCCCTGGTTGGTCAGGGCAATGCCGATAAAGAGGATGGCGGCGATCATAAGCGATGGCACGCTGCCCCTGCTGGTGGCAGTATCGATGAAGTAGCGCAGCACCTGCGGGTTCGCCAGTTGCAATCCAATACTGGCAAGCAACAGTATCCCCATCTGCAGCGATCTGCGCGATTGTGGCTTGAGATATTTCGCAAGCAGTTTAAGATAGTGTCTAAGCGGTATCTCCACGTATGCTTCCTTTCAGGTTTTCATATGATTTCTATACTCAACCTCGTTTACAGTATTTCAGACAGAAAGCAGGCCACGAGGCAAATTGCTCATGGCCTGCTGGTAAAATGTTGTGCGTCTTACACAAAGAAAAAGCCACGAGCGCGAGTGTCGCTCGTGGCTATCATTTACATCAGTGGGAAGTTACTGGAAGTCACGGGGCGCACTCATACATAGGTTGGCTCCATTGGGAACTGTTTTGAGTTGACTCGAGCCATGCCATAATGCCATAGTGTGCGTCTCCTTTACTTTATACCGTGTAAAGAGTACCACAGGTTTTGCTCTTCGTCAAATGGAAGTTGATGCAAAATCTATGCATTAACTGGTTGCTATCAGCGACAGGGATGTCTGGGTAAGAATAGCATCGTAGGTTTTGTCATCAGGCCCGATGGAGTTGCTTGTCAGATGCGTTAAACTGACTAATCTCCAGAATGCGCCGTCTTGCGTAACGGGACCGGTATTCCTATCAATTGGGATTCTTTGTACCTGGGAAGCATCAACCAGCCCGTGCGTATTGAGACAGTGGGTTCCCACAAGCGTGGTAAGAATATACCAACCCGCAGGAACGCCAGTCGCCAGCCAGGGTTGAATACTGATGACATCGGCTTTTAATGCCCAGTGATCGCAGACTTGTGATCGAGAGGGAGAACGGTTGATTAGCTCACCAGAGCTATCATAGATGAAGAGCTGTATATTCCATCTAATACTGGTACCGGTGGTGTGGACAATCAGGCGGGCTATAATCGGGTCGTTGTCAAGCGGTTTATAAGGATACATTTGCCCGGCGAGTTTCTGTGAAACGAACGGGCGACCGGCAAAAAACAACAAAAGCGCGATAAGTACAGCTACGACCAGACATCCTATACGTGAGCGAGAAGACATTTTACAAACCTCGCATTACTAAACCTCTGTAAATCTCGAAGTATATCTACCACGAAAAGAATTGTTTAGAACCTGATGCCGCGCGCAATTCATTCTCCCGATGAATTGTCTCCAATCTTTAGAGCAGAAAGATCGAAAACTTGTACTACCCTGTAATAATATACGTTGCTATTGTTGGCAGGTTGCAAAGCATCGCATAGGTCAGAAGGCTAGCCGCAAAAGCCGATTAAATTGCATCAATTTGTAAAATTGCAGAAAATTCATGGAAATTTGCGTCTATACTCCTGTTTTTCTCCTTGCTCGTATGCTATACTATTTTTGTGTTTATCACCTGATATTTTATTTATTCCCTGGTTGCTTTGAAATAGGATGCAAACCATGTTTCTTACGGGGAAACAAATTGGCCGCTTTTATTTGCAGCGCCTGATCGAGCAAGGCGGTATGGGCGATATCTATCTTGCTATAGATACACATCTTCAGCGCCGCGTCGCCTTCAAGGTCTTGAATACCGCCATTAACGCGGAGACGGATACGGTGGCTATCAATGAGGCCGTACACCTCTTTAAGCGCGAGGCAAATGCGGTGACTCAGCTAGACCATCCCCATATTTTGCCACTGTATGATTACGGGGAAGAGACTATCGAGGGCGTCTTATTGACCTATATCGTGATGCCCTATCGTTCGGAAGGTTCGCTTGCGGGCTGGGTCAGCAAGCGTAAAAGGTCAGGCGGTCTCACATTGTACGATGCCGCGCATTTTTTACGCCAGGCAGCCAGTGCTTTACAGTACGCGCACGATCACGGCATCATCCACCGCGATGTTAAGCCTTCGAACTTTCTTATCATGAGCAATAAGCAGCGCCCAGGCCGTCCTGATGTGCAACTGGCCGATTTCGGGGTTGCCAAGTTCATGAGAGCTATTTCCACTCCCACGGGTGTCATTCGTGGCACGCCGCTCTATATGGCACCGGAGTTTTGGAGCGGTTCGGCTGTTCCCGCTAGCGACCAGTACGCGCTGGCCCTGATGATCTATGAAATGCTTACAGGCGTTTTCCCTTTCAAGGGAGAGACGCCGGAACAGTTATTTTATCAACACATGTACGTGGAACCGCCGCCAGCAAGCGCGTTGAATAAAACTATTTCCAACGAAGTCAATGCTGTGTTGATGCGAGCATTATCTAAGAATCCTGCCAGTCGTTATGCCTCGGTCTCTGCCTTCGCGCGGGCTTTCCAGCAGGCGCTCGTGCAGAAAGGCGCTATTGCTTCCCCACCCTTAGATAGGACACAGGAGGTTGTGACGCTTGCGTCGTCTGATGTAGTGGAAAGGACTGCGCCAGTGCGCGAGATAAAGTCCTTGCCGCCTATGCCCGTTCGCAAGAAGCCACCCAATCGCAACAAACGCAATTTTTCCCTCATCGGGGCGGTGATGTTACTGATGTTAAGCGGTGTAGGTATCGCAATCTTTTCCACCTTTCACCAGGTCAATGGACCGAAACCGGTAGTATCCGCCTCTCAATTGCAATCCGAAACGGCAATCGGTCGCGCCCATGCCAACCAGACGGCGGGCGCTAATCAGAACGCGACTGCTACAAGTTTGGCAAGCAATGCGACAAATACCGCCGTAGCCGCCAGCGCCGCAGCCGCAGCCGCAGCCGCCACTGCGACATCAGTCTCGGCAACCCAGACGGCAATATCCAGTACAAAAACGGCGGTAGCCGGAGCGACGGCAACTTCTGCGGCAGCCACTGCTACAGCGTATGGCAATTTCCTTAGAGTTGGCCCGAACCAGTTGAAGGACCCGTTACAGAGTAGCAATACGGGGTTTGACTGGGATACCGTCGATATTTCCAGCGGTGTGGGATGCACATATTTGCAGGGAACCTACCTCGCAGGAGTTACCTTGAAAGGTAATTTTTCTGCCTGTTTCGAGCATCAATACACCCTGAGTGATTTTTCTTGCCAGGTGAATATGGCGATTCTTCAAGGTGACAGAGGGGGAATAGCGTTTCGCGCAGACTCGAATACCGACACGTTTTACTACTTTTATATCGATACGCATGGCAATTATGGACTGGCACTGGTAAATTCTTTCAACATTGGAAAGCCCTTAAAGCAAGGAAGTAATCCCGCGATACGTACCGGATTGAATCAGATCAATCAGATCGCTGTTGTCGCTGAAGGCAATACCATCACGCTATTCGTGAATATGCAAATTGTAGATCAGGTGACGGATAGCACGAATACGAGCGGTAATATCGGTCTGGTTGCGCAAGATGTAAACAGCACAACCTATGTTTCTTTCAGTGACGCGCAAATCTCGTACTGAGCGGGGGTGTGCTTCACTCGTTACTCTGGACGGTAAGGCGCTTCGTCGTCAATGTTTCCCACAAATTCGGGCAAATCCGTATGCCCCAGCATTTGCCGGATTGCCATGTTTTCACCTGTGTGATACCAGTAGTGATAGATCAGGCGCTGGAGTAACGATCCAAAAATGAGGTCGCTGGCCTGACCATCAATGATGACCTGTTCTTGCAGTTTTTCCGTTGTGAGCGTCTCTAGCCAGGGGTCGGCGGCGGCTGTAATAGTATGCCACGCCGCCCGCATCTCATCAAGCGCAGGTGTGCTGGCGGGAGCGCCATAAGCAAACAGGTCATTGATGTGCGGCAAGAGAATTCGCCCCTGACTGCGCCACAGGCAGTAGCGCTGCTCTTGCCAGGCGAGGTGGCCGACATTCCAACTGATGCAATTCATAGGCATAAAACGGTGCCGCGCATCGTCACCGGTCAGACCATCAAGCGCACGCTGAAACTCGCTGCGCGTAAAACGTAACTGTAGAACGAGGGGATGTGGCATGAAGATACCTCCTATTTATGAGGCATTGTAGCAGGTAATAGACCTGTTTACAATCTCCGTTTCGGCGTTCTGAACGTGCTATAATTTGTGGTGGAAGCGTTGAAGAGAAGGCTCTATGGCATTTAGTGAAATACATCAGTAAAGGAACAATTCATGACGAACATGACACCGGGGGAGCGCGTGCGCGCCGCGCTCAAGGGAGAACATGTTGATCGCGTCCCATTCTGTTTCTGGCATCACTTCAAGCCGGAAGGATCGGGCGAGCGCATGGCGGATCTCACGATGGAGTTCTTTGTGCGGAAATTTAATCTTGATATCGTCAAGATTATGCCAGATTTGCCCTATCCGCAGCCGGATGATCCTCTGGTAGAGGCGGAGCAGATGCGTTTCTTGCCGCGCCTTGACCTGGATACCCCCATGTTCCGCGAGCAACTTACCTGTATTCGCCTGTTGCGCGAGCGGCTGGGCAACGAGTACCCGCTGATCCTGACGCTTTTTAGCCCGATGACCTATGCGATACGCTATATGGGCAAACAGCGGGCCATCGCGGAATGCAGGAAAAACCCGCTCGTTTTTGGCGAAGGTCTGGGTACCATTGCCTCCAATCTGCGCCGCCTGATCGTGGGCGCGGTTGAGACGGGAGCCAGCGGCATCTTTTTCTCCTGCATGGGCGCGACGACCGCCGACTTTACGCGCGAAGAGTATGTCAAATACGCCCTCCCTTATGATGTAGAGGCTTTGCAGGGCGCTGTCGGTGGCTGGCTGAATATCGTGCATGTTCACGCCGATCCCACGCAAACAGATGACCAGCTCTATTTTGATCTCTTCACCGACTATCCCGTCTCCGTCATGAGTTGGAGCGATAGACTGACCGGACCAAGTCTCAGCGAAGCCGCTACCATGACCCTGAAATGCCTGATGGGAGGTCTGAATGAACGCGGCCCGCTGACACATGGCGACGAATCAGCCATCGATAACGAGATCATGGCCGCCGTTTCACAAACCAAAGGACGCAGACTGATCCTTGCTAACGGCTGCTCGGTTCCCGATGATAACCCGGAAGAATGGCTACACGTCGCGCGCCGGTTGGTTGATAACCTGGCTTAATGGTAAGCTCTTCTTGTATTGTCATCCTGAGCGAAGCGAAGGATCTCCGTCGGCAGCGCAGAGATCCTTCGCCTCGCTCAGGATGACAGGAGTGGAGCGGATATACCTCATTATTTTGTGAAACTTCATTGTGGGCGTCCGGTCTCACTCAGCGTCTGTAACTGCCCGCTACCACTTCTCATTTTGATGGCTGAAAAAAGTTGTTTTTTTCTACGCTAATTCCACTCAACGGAAAAGCGTTCCACATGATTGTCTGGCAAGGTATACTTAGCTATATAAAGAAGGAATGGACTGGACGGAAGAGCCATATTACCGTGAAACTCTCGACGATGGCGTGATTTTTTGATACGATATTCGGCACTAACGTCAATTTTGCCTGTTAGATATTTCATGCGCATGGAGGACGGTTGATTCTATGGAAGAACTTCGACGCCGCATTCGCATTGCGCGGGGTGAGGAGCCAGCCGATTTGCTGTTACGCAACGCGCGGCTGGTGAACGTGTGTAGTGGCGAATGTTATCCTGCCGATGTGGCTCTCGCTGATGGACTGGTGGTTGGCATCAGCGAAGCGGGTGGCGGCTATCGCGGCCACCAGGAGCGCGACTTGCAGGGACACTGGCTCGCGCCCGCGCTGATGGACGGGCATATGCATATTGAGAGTACCATGCTCGTCCTTTCTGAATTTGCGCGTATCGTCGTCCCACGCGGTGTTACCACCGTGATGCTCGATCCTCATGAATTCGCCAATGTGTTAGGCGTCGAGGGCATTCGCTATGTCCTCGAATCGGGGCGCAGCCTGCCGCTCAACGCCTATGTAATGCTCTCATCTTGCGTGCCTGCCTCATCCTTTGAAAGCCCGTATCGCGTCTTGATGGCCGATGACCTGCTGCCATTGTTACAGGACGAGCGCGTCCTAGGGCTGGCTGAAATGATGAACATGCCGGGTGTGCTGCACGGCGATGAGCAGGTGCTTGCCAAGATTCTTGCCACGCAGCGCAGCGGACTGGTCGTGGATGGACACGCGCCGGGACTTTCCGAGGCCGATTTGAGCGCCTACGCTACGGCTGGCGTAATGTCCGATCACGAATGTGTCACGCTGGAAGAGGCGCGCCAGCGTATCCGTCTGGGCATGTGGCTGATGATCCGCGAGGGGTCAGCAGCGCGCAACCTGGATGCTCTGCTACCATTGGTTAAAGAACTGCACCCGCCGCGTGTCCTTTTCGTCACAGATGACCGCGACCCGCAGGACCTGACCTCGCGCGGCCATATCGATTCGATGGTGCGCCGCGCTATCGAACTGGGGCTAGACCCCGTAGAAGCTATCCGTCTTGCCACCTATAATACCGCGCAATATTTCCGCCTTTACAATCGTGGCGCGATTGCTCCCAACTTTGTAGCAGACCTGGTAGTGCTGGATGATCTGGCGAGCTTCATTGTGGAATCGGTCTACAAAGATGGTAAGCTGGTGGCTCAGGGCGGGAAATTACTGGTAGACGCTCCATCCACTACATTTACCGGCGTGACCGGCACGGTACATATAGGCGCTGTCTCATTGCGGGATTTGCGCATAGCAGGCAAGGCGGGGCCGGTCGAAGTGGTGGGCATCGAGCCTGGACAGATTACCACCCGCCATTTGCGCGAAGAGGCTTCCATTGTTGATGGCGCGATTGTCGCTGATCCGGCGCGTGATCTGCTCAAACTGGTGGTGATCGAGCGACATCACGCCAGCGGCAATGTGGGTCTGGGACTGGTCAAAGGCTTTGGTTTGCGCAAGGGAGCCATTGCGTCCAGCGTGGCGCACGATGCCCATAACCTGGTGATCGCCGGAGTGAGTGATGATGATATCCTGATGGCGGCGCGCGCGCTCGAAGAGATGGGAGGCGGTTTTGTGTGTGTCGTAGATGGAGAAGTGGAGGCTCAAGTTCCTTTGCCTCTGGGCGGCCTCGTTTCGTCGCTGGCGGCTAGCGAACTGGTGCAACAGTTGCATAAGCTCGATGCCGCCGCCGCCGCGCTCGGCTGTACGCTTGAACATCCCTGCATGACGCTTAGTTTTCTTTCGCTTTCGGTTATCCCATCTCTGAAACTGACCGATCAGGGATTGATCGACATTGAAACCTTCACCCTGCTTCCACTGCAAAGCTAAATCTGGCCGGACATCCAGTAGGGATGTTCCTATACATAGAGATAGATCGAAGGTAAAACAGATGTTGCTGAATTTACTTGAATATCACTGGGTAGAGGATATTGACGAAGCTCTGCTCCTGATGGGGCGAGCGGACGTAAAGACGGTGCCGCTGGCCGGTGGGACACACTTGCTGGGGTTGGATGATGATAGTATCGAGGCGGTAGTTGATCTGCGTGACCTGGAACTGGGCCATATCAGCGAGGATGCCACGAGCGTACATATTGGCGCGATGACCACGCTGCAAAATATGGTCGATGCGCCAATATTGAAAGAACTGGCGACCGGCGTACTGGCAACGGCGGCGCAGGCATCCTCGTTCTCGCGCGTCATACGCAATAGCGCGACGCTTGGCGGCACGCTGGCGATTGGCGCGACATCGCAGGCCGATGTACTCACTGTGCTGGCCGCGCTGGACGCCGAGGCGCTTTTGCGTTCTGGCTCTCGCACAAAAGTTGATCTCAGCGCTGGCTCCGTTGACCGCCCCGGCTTCGCGCTGGCCGGTGTCACTTTCAAAGGCAAGCTTGAGCGGCGCGTTTCCTGTGTCAGCTTGAGCCATGAACGTCGCTCCAACGAACTCATCATCGAGGTCATCATTCCGCGCCCGCCTGCTGGCACAGGTGCGTCGTTTCAGCGCATTGGTCGCACTCCTACGGATGTCGCGCTCTTAAATGCCTGCGCGCTGGTGGAAGTCAAAGATAGCATATATAAACGAGTGCATCTCGCGCTAGGCGGCGTGAATATGGACCCGCTGCGTATGCCGGGTGTTGAGAAACAGCTTGAAGGGCAGGTCGCCATGAATGAAGGCGATACGAGCATCAATACACAACTGCTCGTTACCGCGTTGCAGGCAGGCATGGCGGATTTCCAGCCCCCGGCGGATTTTCGTGCCAGTACTGGCTATCGCAAAATTAGTGGGGTGAACCTGGCGCTGCGCGCGCTGGAGGAGGCCACCAATATTTCGCGCTGGCGTAACATGGTATCGTCGAAGGAGAAGCAATAGCAATGGAAGTTGAATTTCGCATCAATGGCGTCATTAAAAGCGTAGATGTGGCGGCCAATCAATCTCTGCTCTCGGCGCTGCGCCAGGAAGGATATTTTAGCGTCAAGCATGGCTGTGAGACGGGCGAATGTGGAGCCTGCACCGTGCTGATCGATGGTGTTGCTCGTCCGAGTTGTGTCACATTCGCGGCTCAGGTGGGTGGCTGCACCCTCACCACTGTTGAAAGCCTGGGCAATGCACGTAAACTGCACCCGATACAGGAAGCCTTCATCGATACGGGCGCGATCCAGTGCGGCTTTTGCACTCCGGGTATGGTGCTTTCGGCTTACGCGCTGCTCAAACGCAATGCGAACCCGACCGAAGCGGAGGCGCGCGACGCGCTTTCGGGTAATCTCTGTCGCTGCACCGGCTACGTCAAACCTGTGCAGGCGGTCTTGCGGGCGGCAGCCGTTATGCGCGGCGAGTCAATGGCTCCCATCAGTCGTCCCGACTCAAACGAGAATTTCCGGCCCTGGGACCCCGGACGCTCCCCGCTCGAACACACCGAACACGGCGCATCCGGTCCTGCTACCCATAGCGACGGCGAAGGACACGGCGCGCCCGCTCAAAGTAGCGACGACGGCGGGGTAGCCACCTTGACGGGTACTCGCGTTTCAACCGAATTGAGCATCGTGGGTAAGGCCGAGCGTAAGGTTGATGCTGTGAAGCTGGTGACAGGCAAACCTGCTTATGTGGACGATATTGAATTGCGCGATATGCTGTATGGGCGGTTGCTTACCAGCCCGCACGCGCACGCCGTTATCCGCGAGATTGATGTCTCCGAGGCGCGCGCTTTGCCGGGTGTCCACGCTGTCTTGACCTATAAAGATATACCGCGTGTTCCTTATACAACCGCCGGGCAATCGTGGCCCGAACCGGGGCCGCATGACCAGTACAGTCTCGATTACATCGTGCGCTTCGTGGGAGACCGTGTAGCCGCCGTCGCTGCCGAAACGCCCGAAATCGCGGAACAGGCGCTGAAACTGATCAAAGTTGATTACGAGATCAAACCCGCCGTGCTTGATCTGCGCAAGGCTATGGACCCCGATGCGCCGCGCATTCATCCCGAACCGGAGTCGTACCGCATTCATGATGCCTCGCGCAACATTGCCGCGCACCTGCACGCCGAAGTGGGCGATGTGCAACGCGGCTTCGCCGAATCTGACCTGATCGTCGAGGGCGAATACATCGTTCCGCAGGTGCAGCAAACGCCGGTTGAAAACCATATCGTGATCACCTACTGGGACGAGGATGATCGCCTGGTGGTGCGCACCAGCACGCAGGTTCCCTATCATGTGCGCCGCATTATCGCGCCCGTCATCGGCCTGTCGCCGCGTCGTATTCGCGTCATTAAGCCGCGCATCGGCGGCGGTTTCGGCGTCAAGCAGGAAGTGCTGCTTGAAGATATTTGCGCTTTATTGACCATCGCAACGGATCGACCGGTCAAGCTGGAATATTCGCGCGCTGAAGAGTTTCGCAGCAGTCGCTCGCGCCACCCGCAGGTTATTCGCATGAAGACAGGCGTGAAGCGCGACGGCACGCTGGTCGCCAACCAGATGAAACTGATTGCTAATACGGGCGCGTATGGCGGGCATTCGCTGACTGTGCAGAGCAACACCGGCTCCAAAACGCTGCCGCTCTATCCCTGTCCCAATATCCTGTTCGATGCCGATGTCGTCTATACCAACCTGCCGCCAGCCGGGGCCTTTCGCGGCTATGGCGTGCCACAGGGCGCGTTCGCGCTTGAAAGTCACATGGACGAGGTGGCGAAGCAGTTGGGCATGGACGCGCTGGAACTGCGGCGCAAAAACTGGATTCAAGAGGGCGAGGAGATTCCCTTTGCGAAGGCGCTGGGCGAGGGCAAAGAGGGATACGACCAGGTCATCCAGAGCTGCGGCCTGCCACAATGCTTGCAGATCGTCGAGGAGCGGTTGAACTGGAAAGAGAAGCGCGGCAAGGGCGGTACAGGCCGCTACCGGCGCGGCGTGGGCGTGGCGCTTGCCATGCACGGCACGGCCATCGCCGGACTTGACATGGCCGGGGCCAGTATCAAACTCAACGACGATGGTTCATTCAATCTGCTGGTGGGCGCAACCGACATCGGCACCGGTTCGGACACGGTAATCGCGCAAATTGTAGCCGAGACGCTGGGCGTGCGCGTCGAGGATATCATCATCCACTCATCGGACACCGATTTCACGCCCTTTGATACCGGCGCGTATGCCTCATCGACCACCTACATTAGCGGTGGCGCGGCCAAAAAAGCAGCAGAGAAGGCGCGCGCGCAAATACTGGCAGTGGCCGGCGAGATGCTCAAGGCCAATCCTGAAACGCTCACTATCAGGGACCGCATTATCACGGCTCCCAACGGAAACACCGTCACGGTTTCGCAGGTCGCGCTGCACTCGCTGCATGTCGAAAATCAGCAGCAAATCATGGCGACCGCTTCGTGGATGAGCTATGAATCGCCTCCGCCATTTGCCGCACAGGGAGCGGAAGTCGAAGTCGATACCGAAACGGGCGTGGTGCGCGTGCTGCGTGCCATCTCAGCCATCGATGCCGGGCGTGTCATTAACCCCATCACGGCGGAAGGTCAGATAGAGGGCGGCGCAACCCAGGCCCTCGGCTACGGCGTCTGCGAAGAGATGGTCTACGATGCGAACGGAGCCATGCTGACCACCAACCTGAGCGATTACCGCATCTTCAGCGCGCCCGACATGCCCGAAATGGAGACCTACATTGTGGAGACCAGCGACCCTTTCGGTCCCTTTGGCGCGAAAGCCATCGCCGAAATACCCATCGACGGCATGGCTCCCGCCGTCGCCAACGCCGTCACCGACGCGCTTGGAATACGTATTCGCCAGATTCCGCTCACGCCGGAGCGTGTGCTGCGGGCCATTCGCGGGCAAGGAACGAATCGATAGAAAGGGTACATCAGTTGGAACTGGTCAATGTCTTTGACTACGAAAAACTGGCACAGACTCGTATAGCGCCTCCCCTGTGGGACTTCTTCCAGGGAGGCAGCGACGATGAAGTAACGATGCGCAATTGTCGCGCCGCCTTCGAGCGCATCAAATTGCGCCCGCGCGTATTGGTGGATGTTAGCGCCATCGATATGCGTACTTCGGTGCTGGGTACGCCCGTCAGTATGCCGTTATTGATCGCGCCAACGGCGTCGCATTGTATTGCCCATCCCGAAGGCGAATGCGCGACGGCGCAGGCGGCTGGCAGAGCGGGTACGTTGATGATAGCCAGCACCGTTGCTACGCGCACTATTGAGGAGATTGCGCAGGCGGCAAGCGGGCCGCTCTGGTTTCAACTTTATACCTATCCAACCCTCAAAGTCGCGGAATCGCTGGTGCATCGCGCCGAAGACGCCGGGTATCGCGCCATCGTGCTAACGGTTGACCTGCCAAGACTGGGCAACCGTGAGAAAGATAAGCGCAACAATGCCACTATTCCGCCAGCGCCCTATCAAGAGGCAAATTTTGTTGATGTAGAGGAAGTGGGGCAGGCATGGGTAACGCTGACCTGGGAATCGCTGGCATGGCTGCGCTCGATCACATCGCTGCCCATCATCCTCAAAGGTATTTTGACCGAGGAGGATGCCCGGTTAGCAGTCGAGCATGGTGTAGAGGGAATCGTCGTCACCAATCATGGTGGTCGCCAGCTTGATACGGCTATTCCCGCCATTGAAGCTCTGCCCGAAATCGTCGAAGCAGTGGCTGGACGCTGTGAAGTGTATGTCGATGGAGGCATCCGTCGCGGCACCGATATTCTCAAAGCGCTGGCGTTGGGAGCGCGGGCGGTGCTAATCGGTCGTCCCGTGCTGTGGGGGTTAGCCGTCAACGGCGCGGACGGCGTTTATGATGTTCTGGAGCTGTTGCGCAAAGAACTCGAACTGGCAATGGCGCTCTCTGGTCGCCCAACCCTGGCGAGCATCGACCGCAGCCTGCTCAGAATGTAGTTCAATCGTTTTTCATATTTTCAGGAGGGAACATTTCATGGTTGATTGGAATCGTCGCGCTCGTATCGCGGAGAGCATTCTTGATACGGCGGGAATGACGCCTATGGTGCGCTTGCGGCGCGTGGTCGGTGACGTAAAACCAACCATCGTCGCTAAAGTCGAATATTTTAATCCCAGTGGTAGCGTCAAGGATCGTATCTTGCACTTCCTGGTGTCGGAAGCGGAACGGCGCGGCGATCTGCGCCCCGGTATGACCATTATCGAAGGAACTACTGGCAACACCGGTATCGCTACTTCTTGTGTCGCTGCCGCCAGAGGCTATCCCGCCGTGATTGTGATGCCCGATGGTATGAGCGAGGAGCGCAAGAAAACCATTCGCGCCTATGGAGCCGAGCTGGTGCTGACTCCCGGCGCGGAGAGTGATGTAGACCTGGTAATCGATAAGGTCAAAGAACTCAAAGCCGCCGCGCCCGGCAAATATTGGGAGGTGGGTCAGTTCGTCAATGTCGACAATATCGAGGCGCATTATCGTACCACCGGGCCGGAAATCTGGGAGCAGACGGAGGGCAAAATTGGCGCGCTGGTATTGTCTCAGGGAACAGGAGGCACCGTTACCGGCGCGGGTAAGTACCTGAAAGAGCAGAATCCCAACATCAAAATTTTCGCGGTCGAGCCTGCCGAATGCGATATTCTCTCCGGCGGCTCGTGGGGGCCGCACAAAATCGAGGGCATCGGCGATGGCTTCATCCCTGAAGTATTGCATGTTGAGTATCTCGATGGCGTTGTCACTACAACTTCTGACGAATCCATTGAGATGGCGCGTCGCATGTCGCGTGAAGAGGGCATTTTCTGCGGCATCTCATCCGGCTGCAACGTGGCAGCGGCCATCAAAGTCGCGCGGCGCTATCCAGATATCGGCATGGTTGTTACCGTCCTTTCGGACAACGGATTGCGTTACTTCTCAACCGAACTATGCGGCGTCTACACCGAACTGGAAGTGCCAGACCGCGAGCATCCAATTAGCGACGAGGATAAGGCGAAACTGGCAAGCGTCAAGCTCGAAGTGATTCGCTGATGAGGCAACCATGAACCACGTCAAAGACCTGCAATGTGTCCTCTGTGGCGCTAGCTATGGCGTCACGGAAGTCACCTATAGCTGTCCCACCTGTGGCCCGTTGGGTGTGCTTGAGGTCCATTACGATTATGAACAGGTTGCGCGGCATATCAGCCGCGCATCCCTGGCAGCTGATCGTGACACGACCATGTGGCGTTATCGCGCCCTCCTGCCGATTTCCTAT